>NZ_CP042171.1:5720605-6027474 GCF_005938645.2 Pedobacter sp. KBS0701 | reverse complement strand
TATGCCCTATATTTTCAGACTGATTATTTTAACAGGTTTACCGTTATTATTTTTGGGCTACGGGTTATATTTTCTTTTTGCCAAACGTAATTTACAAATGACTATGCAAATTGCTTTGTGTTTTCTGATTGGTGGCGGCATTGGCAATCTATATGACCGGATTGTACATGGATCAGTTACCGATTTTATGCACATAGATTTTTACCTCTTCCAAACAGGTGTTTTTAATTTTGCTGATATTTCGATTATGATAGGTGTTGGCATATTACTTTTTCAATCGTTAAGAAGCAAGATGGTTAAAGAAGAACCAATAGAAAAACTTGAATAATCACATTATTTCTTAACAAAGAATTATCACCTTTAAACAAACATATTTTTATCTTTAGGTGTTAAACAATTTTAAAATAAAATCCAATCATGAAAAGAAATGCAACAGCCGTATGGCAAGGTTCTATTAAAGAAGGTAATGGTAACATCACTACACAAAGCACTACTTTAAATAATACTCAATATTCTTTTAATTCTCGCTTTGCAGAGGGTGTTGGTACAAATCCGGAGGAATTAATTGCTGCAGCACACGCAGGCTGTTTTACCATGAAACTATCTGCAAACTTAACTGAAGCAGGATTTACAGCAGATAAACTGGAAACTAAATGTGAAATTAACCTTGATCCATCAAAAGGAGAAATCGTTGAATCGCATTTAACTTTAACGGCTTCTGTACCTGATTTAACACAAGAAAAATTTAATGAGCTGGTAGCCGATGCGGAGAAAAACTGCCCGATCTCTAAATTATTGAATACAACCATTACAGTTGATGCAACTTTAGCTTAAAACGTAATGGCGGACCGGTAATATATCGTCATTTCGAGCGGAGTGCAATGCAATCTGGAAATCTGTATAGATAGATCTCTCCATTCCGCTGCGCTTCAGTCGAGATGACGACCCGTCTACAAATTCACAGTTTAAAAAATTAGCCGTTAACCAGTTAACAGTTCTCAATTGGCAATTTAACAACCTCAGCAATTGATCAACCAAGCAACCTAAGCCATATATTTTCCAACTATCGGCATTCTTCTTCCCATACCGAAGGCTTTAGGCGACACCCTTAAAATAGGTGGTGTTTGGTAACGTTTAAACTCAGCAACATTTACCATCTTTAAAATGCGCAACACCAATGCTTCATCAAAACCCTGCGCAATAATGGCTTTTGAACCCTGTTTCTTTTCGATGTGCTGGTATAATATTTTATCTAAGATTTCATATTCAGGCAACGAATCAGAATCTTTTTGATCAGGCCTCAATTCTGCTGAAGGTGGTTTAACAATAGTATTAACCGGTATAATTTCCCTCTCCTTATTGATGTACTTGGCCAGTTCAAAAACCTGCATTTTATATACATCCCCAATGACGCCAATCGCACCACACATATCTCCATACAAGGTACCATAACCTACTGCGCATTCGCTTTTATTAGAGGTATTCAATAAAATATAACCAAATTTATTGCTCATCGCCATGTTAATGATGCCACGGATACGGGCCTGGATATTTTCTTCGGTAAGATTAAAAGGCAAGCCTTTAAAAGCTGGTGCCAGTATATGATCAAATGCTTCTGCAACTTCTTTAATTGGCACAATTTCGTGCATGCAACCAATATTGTTAACCAAATCTAAAGCATCCTGAACGGAATGGTCGGAAGAAAATTTAGAAGGCATTAAAACAGCCATTACATTCTCCGGCCCTAACGCACTACAGGCCAGGGCACAAACCACAGCAGAATCAATTCCGCCCGATAAGCCCAAAACTGCTTTACTAAAACCAGATTTCCTAAAATAATCTTTAATGCCTAAAATCAATGCATCGTGAATCTGCTCAATATCTGTCAATCTTTCCGATTTAGGGTATTTATTGCGCACGCTTTCAACCTCTTCTAAATCAAAAACCTGGAGATCTTCTTCAAAATACTTCATCTCTGCTTTCACGGCTCCATCAGCATCGAAAACCAAAGAACCGCCATCAAAAATAATCTCAGTCTGTGCACCAATCTGGTTGACATAAAATACTGGCAGGTTATACTTTTTTGCATTATCAGACAATACTTTAATACGTTCATCATCATGGGTATAAGAAAAAGGAGATGCTGCAATATTAATCATTACATCTGGCTGCTCCTTAATCAACTCATCCATTGGATTTGATACATATAATGGATTATCGTTGATATTCCACAGGTCTTCGCAAATGGTTAAGGCAATTTTTTTACCCTTAAAATCGATACAGTTAAATTGCGTGGCAGGTTCGAAATAGCGATATTCATCAAATACATCGTACGTTGGTAATAGTGCTTTTTTAACAACTGCCTTAACTTTTCCTGCTTCGATAAAATAGGCTGCGTTATACAGGTCTTTCCCCTGTAATATTTCATTTTTTATCGGCAAACCGACAATACAAGCAATATCTGTACAATGCCCGGCTATCTCCTGAGCAGCACTTTCGCACAGTGCGATAAACTCATCAAACTCCAAAAAATCTCTTGGGGGATATCCACAAATAGCTAATTCCGCAAACACAATCAGATCAGCTCCTTTATCTTTAGCCAATTGAATATTTTCGGTTATTTTTTTAGTGTTGGCCTCAAAGTTTCCGATATGGTAATTAAGTTGTGCTAGTGCTATTTTCATGGTTGTAGTATCAAGTGATGAGAAGTGAGTATCAAGACAATGTACACGATTAAAAGAATACGCCGAAGTTAAGCGCCAGGTAATGATTTTTAACATTTCTGGCTTTATCTGTTACAATATTAGTGAAACCGTTATTAAAAGTTAAACCGGCAACGATGCTGGTATTGCCCGAAATATCAAATTCGCCACCTCCACCAATAATTAATCCGGCACGATAAAGTTTGATGTTATCAGACACATTTAAATTATCGCCAACAACCGATCCACCTGTAACCGCATCTTGTTTTGCACTAATGTTGATTGAATTAGACAACCCAAACTGGCCATACCAACGTTTCCCATCAGTCTTTACGGTTTTTAATTTAATGGTTAATGGCAGGTCTATGTATTGTAGTTTATATTTTAAATCGTAAGCTTTTGGTGCTGTACTGCTATTGGCTGCATAATAAGGTAAAACATTGGCTTCTGTACTTTTACCGTTAACAGAGGTGATGGTTAGTGCAGTTGAAAAACTATAATTTGGAGCAAAATTAAAATCACCAATTAATCCATAAGAAAAGCCCAAAGCTATTCCTTCTGTTTTTCCCTGCTCCGGTTTAATCCAGCCAAAAGTCGGGGTAGCAGTTAAACCTAGCCTAAAGCCGTAACTGGTTAAAGGAGAGTTTTGCGCCCATGCGCCAAAACTTAAAACAGACAAAATTAAAATGGTCGATATTCTTTTCATGCTATAGGTGTTTATATATATTTGTGATACATGATGTATAACGTAAAACACTGGCAAATTTATCTAATTTTTCTTTTTGCCATCACATTTATTTCCTGCAGACATAGCAACAGGCCCGATGTAAGTAATATACAGGTAAACATTAAAATTGAAAGATTTGATAAAGAGCTGTTTAACGGAAAAAACAAAAATGCGATTGATGTAAACAAACAACTAACTTCAAAGTATGGTGTGTTTTATGATGATTTTATCCATCGGATTTTAGACAGTAAATATTCCAACACCGAATCGCTGACCAATTTATACCACGATCAGGCCTATACCGATTTAAGCAAAGAAGTTGATAGCGTTTTCCCAAACTTAAAAGTTCAGGAAGAGGGATTAAACGAAACTTTTAAATACATTAAATATTATTACCCGAAAGCGAAGATTCCAAAATTTATTTCTTTTGCTTCGGGTTTTGCTTACCAAATGCCCGTAGGTGATAATTATCTGGGCATTGGTTTAGATATGTTTCTGGGTAAAGACAGCAAATTTTACAGGGCCATTGTGCAAAGTGTACCCTTATATCTTTCCCGAAGGTTTGCACCTGAATATATTGTGCCCCGTGTAGCCGAAACGTATGCCCACGAAGAACTTTTTGCTGAGCCTGATGATAATAGAACACTGTTATCTAAAATGATTTTCCAGGGAAAGATTTTATATTTTCTTGACCAGGTTTTGCCTGAAAATTTAGGCGATTCTACCAAAATCGGATATACGCAACAGCAATTAGACTGGGCACAAAATTTTGAAGGAGATATTTGGGCATATTTTTTAGAGAACAATTACCTGTATGAAACCGACTATCAAAAAATTCAGGTATTTTTATCAGAAGGGCCATTTACGCCAGGTTTAGGCGAAAATAGAGATTCGGCACCAAAATTGGGTGTATGGATGGGCTGGCAAATTGTTAAGAAATATATGAAAATTCATCCTGATGTTACTTTGCAACAATTAATGGCAGATAACGATGCGCAGAAAATTTTAAATCAATCGAAGTATAAACCTAAACAACAGCGATAGTTATCAGTTTGCAGTTTTTAGTCATCAGTTTTAAGGGCCAAAACAATTTAACAATACAACAATTAAGCAATAAAATTGATCAGTTGAACTTTTAAGTAATCATCCTAAATTAAATCTATGAAAGTTGGCATTGTATTATCGGGTGGAGGAATTAGGGGAATAGCTCATCTAGGCGTTTTAAAAGCCTTTAGCAATTTGGGCATTACCTTTAGTCACATTAGCGGAACAAGTGCAGGAGCGATAGCCGGAGCCTTTTTTGCTGCTGGTATAGATCCCGAAGAGGGATTAAATATTTTCCTCAAAACGAAGCTATGGCGCTTTGTACGCCCGGCAGTAGGTTCACTAGGCTTAATTAATATCGAAAATACCGCTTTAATTTTAAAGGAATATTTTCCGGAAGATTCAATTGAAAAGCTAAAAATACCACTAACCATTGCTGCTGTAAATTTTAGCGAAGGCCGGTTGGTTTATTTTACAAAAGGGCCGCTAATCAGAGCCATTCATGCCTCCAGTTGTATACCTGGCATTTTTAAACCCATTATGATTGATGGTCAGATGTATGTGGATGGCGGCATTTTAAATAATTTCCCGGTCGAACCTTTAATGGATGAGTGCGATTTCATTATAGGCTCGTCCTGTAACCACCTTAAACCAGTTGATAAAATTACAGGTATCACCAATTTAATGGGCCGTGCGGGCATCATGTCTATCAATCATGATATGGAAAGAAAGGCTAAATTCTGTAATGTGTTAATCGAACCAAAAGGTTTAGGCGCCATTAGTACATTCGACATGAAACGTGCAGAGGATATTTACTGGCTTGCACACGAGGAAGCCTTAATTACCATTAAAAATAGTCCAACAATCTCTGAATTAATTACAAAGTAACAGGTAATCAAAAAACCAAATTTGGTAAAAATGTAATATTAAAACTACATTATTATTTATTTTTTATACTTTTAAATATCATATAAAAAATACAATTATGAAATAAAAATATTACATTTCTTTTGGTGGTAACACAATAATATTTTACTTTAGGATTATACTTCACAAATGTGAGGTAAGCTAAACCTAAATGTCTACCTATGTTTTTCAACCAAATTATTCTTTTCCAAAGAAGAAGAATTCCTGTCTTCACTATTTTCTGACTTGTTTTTCAGCTAAAAATCAGATCATTATTTACCTAAAAAAACCTAAACATGAAATTTTTTAAATTAAATAGAACCTTATTAACTGCCCTTGCGCTGTCTTCAGTATTATACGCTTGTAAAAAAGAAAGACCTGCAGAAACTGCAGATTTAGAGAAACCAGAAATAGCTGCTGTTAATCCGCTTGGTAACATTCAGATCTGTACAGAAAGATCTTTAGATGGTACTATCCCAAGAGGCGCCGTTCTAAAGTCAACAAAATGGACTCCGGGAACTACGATTAAAGTGAGCTTAAACGGAAGTACAGCAGCTATCAGAGCTAAAGTAATCCAATACGCGAAGGCATGGGAACAATACGCCAACATCAAATTCAACTTTGTAACAAACGATAATACAGCCAAAATCAGGGTAAGTTTTGTTAGTGGAGATGGATCCTGGTCTTACATCGGAAAATCAACTCCCAGCACAGGTGCTACCATGAACTATGGCTGGTTAACTGCAAGCACAGCAGATTCTGAATATAGTCGCGTAGTTATCCACGAATTCGGTCACGCTTTAGGATTGATCCATGAGCACCAACACCCATTAGTAGCTATACCTTGGGATAAGCCTGCTGTTTATGCCTATTATGCTGCAGCACCAAATTATTGGAGTCAGGCAGATGTAGACAATAACTTATTTGCAAAATACAGTACTACACAAACCAATTATAGTGCTTATGATAAAAATTCGATCATGCACTATTCGGTTCCAAATGAATTAACTATCGGTGATTTCGAGGTGGGATGGAATACTGTATTATCAGCCACCGATAAATCATTTATCGCCTCAGTATATCCATTTTAGAAAATAATTATTACACATAGTGGTATAACTGGCCACTATGTGTATTTTACTGCTATAAAATAAAAACAGATATGCTGGTCGCTTGGCGGATTTCCTTCTTCAAACAGTTTTTAGTCTGCTCAATCCTGATCCTATTCTGTAAAGTTGTATCAGCACAAGACAACCCTCACAAGTGGAGCGTAAAACCTTATATCGGTCTCCAGCAATCTAAATTCGATTGGTCTATTGCCGGCAATGCGGCCGGAACCAGTCCGAATGTACTATCAGAACTGATCTGGAAAAATCTTAAAGGGCCTGGTTTTGGGTTAGACATCAAATACAGTATTACCGGGCGGTTCAGTGTTAAAGCCACCAACCAATACAGCAGCATAACTAAGGGCGAGGCAGAGGATACCGATTATACAGATGATAACAGGCAAAATGCTTTTTATTTCGATCTGCTCAACGCAAATAAAGGTTACTTATATGATGCCGGTTTACAGCTCAGTTACCAACTGCTAAAATTTGGCGATTTTAACATCAATCCAATTGCCGGACTTTCATACCATCAACAAAAATTTCATCTGTTAGAAAGTGCAAATAACCCCGACAGCAAAGGCTTAAACTCTACATACGAAGCAAGATATAAAGGCTTCGATTTTGGAGCAGAACTCGTTCTTAAAATGCAGAAATTCAGCATAAGTGCTAAAGTATTAGGCGGTTTTTATACTTATTCAGCAAAAGCCAACTGGAATTTAATTCCTGATTTTACAAAACCTGTAAGCTTTACACATAAGGCAAATTCCTTTTCATTAAGTGGCGATATCAAATTTGCTGTACCGGTAAGCGAAAGTTTACGGGTAGAAGTTGACTATAAGATCAATAATATCAACACTTACTCTGGTGTAGATAAAGCTTATTTTAATAGCCGGGCAACAGAGGAAACTCAGTTTAATGGTGCTAATTTTAGAAAAAATGCAATATTATTAGGATTAAATTTCAGCTTTTAATTTTTTAAGGCTACCAAACGTTCGCCTTCCAATACCGGAATTGTTTTGCACAGATTTAGCTGCAAACAGAACACAACATCTTCTTCTATATTCAACTGAGCCAGGCGATGGCTATGCGATGATTTGTGAAGATATTTTCTCAGATCTGCTTTAGCCAAAAAATATAAATCTTCTGCAGCTACACTGGAATCATCAAAATGTTCGAAATTTTGACGGAGATTCGTTACCACCGCACCAGCAAAAAGAGTATCCTCTAAATTGAACTGATCTTTCCACCCAGCACACAACAAAAGCACATTTTTATCCTGGCTTTTCAAATAACCACAAAGTGAATCCAAGTTCAGAAAAGATCCAATTACAACCTGATAGGCCCTTTTCTGTGCCAAATGTAAGGCCTTGGTTCCATTGGTAGTGGTTAAAACAACCGTTTTCCCGTTTACTTTTTCGTGAGTATAAGAGAATGGCGAATTTCCGAAATCATAGCCTGCAACTACCTCTCCATTTCGTTCGGCTGCCAATAAAAATCCGCTATCGCTATAGTTTAAACAATCTTCTACCTGAGCCACTGGAATAATCGCTTCAGCACCATTATCTATCCCATAAGTAATAGAGGAGGTCGCTCTCAAAATATCGATAACCACTACAATACTTTGTTCGATATCATATAGATCGATCAAGGCTGGCGTTAAACAAACTTCTATTTTTTTTGACATAGGTTTAGTATCCTGTATAAAGTATCAAGTAGCAAGACAAATTCCATCTTGCTACTTGATACTGGCAACTTATCTATTTATAAAAAGGAAACTTAACCACTTTAGCTTTAATTGGCGTATTGCGGATTAAAATAAAAACTTCAGTTCCTTCTTTAGTGAAATCTTTTGCAATGTAGCCCATACCGATTGCTTTTTGCAAAGAAGGTGCCTGGGTACCAGAAGTTACTTTACCGATGATATTTCCTTCAGCATCAGCAATTTCATAATCATGGCGCGGGATGCCACGGTCGATCATTTCGAAACCAACCAATTTCTTTTGAATACCAGCTTCTTTTTGCGCCAATAATGCCTCGGAATTGGTAAAAGATTTAGAAAATTTAGTAATCCAACCTAAACCAGCTTCAATTGGTGAGGTAGTATCATCAATATCATTTCCGTATAAACAGAAACCCATTTCCAAACGCAAAGTATCACGGGCACCTAAGCCAATTGGCTTAATATTATACGGTGCACCCGCCTTAAAAATAGCATCCCAAATTTGATCAGCATATTGGTTTTCGAAATAAATCTCGAAGCCACCAGCTCCCGTATAGCCAGTTGCAGAAATAACCACATTATCAACACCAGCAAAAGTACCTTTTACAAAAGTATAATACTCCATTGAAGCCAAATCAACATCTGTTAAGCTTTGTAAAGCATCAGCCGCTTTTGGTCCTTGAATGGCCAAAAGAGAGGTTTGATCAGAAATATTGTGCATTTCAACATCTTTCGAATTGAATTGCTGAATCCAGTTCCAGTCTTTTTCAATGTTTGATGCATTTACCACCAACATATAGCTTTTATCATCTATTTTGTAAACCAAAAGATCATCTACAATCCCGCCATCTTGATTTGGCAGGCAAGAGTACTGAACTTTTCCATCATATAATTTAGAAGCATCGTTACTGGTTACGCGTTGAATAAGATCCAAAGCGTTTTCACCCTTAAGAATAAATTCGCCCATATGGCTTACATCAAAAACACCTACACCATTTCGAACAGTTGCATGTTCAGCATTAATACCTTCGTAAGTAACAGGCATATTGTAACCTGCAAATGGAACCATTTTAGCGCCTAAAGCGATGTGTTTTTCTGTTAATGCGGTGTTTTTCATCCGTAAATTCTATTTTTATGATAATGAAGCCAGTATAGCTGATATTCTTTGAATTATGACAGCTTTATTCGTTAATCTTCTTGGGGTGCAAAAGTACTAAGAAAAAGACAAAATTCTGAGCTTAATTTTAAGGAGTTTTTGGACTGAAACCACTTTAACTAAGTCATTATTGTCCGGCGGAATCTTCATTTTGAGCGTAGCCGGGAAATCTATAAGTTGCATTAGATTTCGCTTCGCTCCAGTCGAAAGGATGAACGAAATATATAATTCGTCTTTTTTAGCTTCTATCTGATTACATTTTAGAGTTGACAACTTTCACTCTTGATGCCTATTAAAGTCGTCAAATCTGAAATCCACCTATGCACTCACCAATTCTTCGTAAATCTTCAGCATTTTACTGGAGATTAAATGCACACCATGGTCGTTTTCGACAGTCTTACGAGCGTTCTCTCCTATTTCTACCCAACGTTTCGGGTTAATGATACACTGTAAAATCGACCGGTAAAATTCATCTGCAGAATCAGCAATTAAAATATCATGTCCGTGCCTGCAATTAATTCCCTCTGCGGCAGTAGTGGTGGCAATAATGCATTTCTTCATGGCCATACCTTCAATAATCTTTACCCGCATTCCGGTGCCTGAAATTAAAGGAACAATCATAATCGCCTTTGAGTTCATAAACTCTACCGCATCGAACACTTCTCCCTCTACAATCAGGTTTTCTGAATCGTATTCGAAGAAGTGTTTTTGCATGTTTTTCCCTGCAATATAAAAACGAAGGTCTTTATTCAGCTTTTCGATATCAGGCCAAATATCATCCAAAAACCACTCTAATCCCTCCTGATTTGGTCGCCAATCCATTGCACCTAAATGAAACAGTGTAGGAAAACTTGTTTTACTTTTATCTACTTTATATTTTTCTAAATCGATGGCAACGGGAAAAACCGACATTGGAATTTCGCAGCCAAACATTAATATACTCTGCCGATCGGGTTCACTAATGGCAAAAATATGGTGGAAACGGTTAATCTGATCGGTTTCATATGCTTTGAGCCGCTGGGCTAAAAAAGCTAAATACTTACGCCGGATGAGAAACTTTTCTGAATGAGAAAGACGTTCCCAAAGGGTAAATTCGATATTGTGTGCCCTATAGATGAGCTTGGCATTACTGTTTGCCTTAACCACATCCAGGTAAGGAACAACAAAAAGCCCCTCAAATTGAATAATATCAAACACATTTTCGCGTAAGAGATTTTCTAACTGCCGGGCAGCATCTTCGCTATAATAACGAGAAACGTTGTACGATTCGTTCGTGAAAATATTAAAAAATGCCGACCATACATTTACATCGGTATCTAAATCGTAGGTATGGTATTTAATCTGTTCAAAAATAGGATCATAGATATCTTCAATATCGATCCGTCCTTTTGTGGGGTTGAGGCTAAACAAAGTAATATCTGCGCCAAGTTGCAGCAAACCTTTTATGGTGTTATAAACCACAATGGGATAACCACTATTTGGCGGAAAGGGAACCCGCTTAGTAATCAACAGAATTTTCACAATGTTGTAAAATACGAAATTTTAAGCGTTTTTTGAAAACAGTTCTAACTGAGGATCGCTTACATTAAAAGTTCTACGGTGAAAGGGTGATAATCCGATTTCGATCACGGCTTTACGGTGTGCTATTGTGGGATAGCCTTTATTCTGCATCCAGTTATAATGTGGATAATCGATATGTAAATTTGTCATGTATTCATCTCGGTGCGTTTTTGCCAGTATAGAAGCCGCCGCAATGTTTAAATATTTACCATCACCCTTAACAATACAACTATGCGGAATCTGCGGATAGGTTTTGAAACGATTGCCATCAATCACCAGATATTGGGGCTGGGTATGTAATTGTTCAATCGCCCTGTGCATGGCCAAAAAAGAGGCATTTAAAATATTAATGCGATCGATTTCTTCATGATCACAAGAAGCTACAGCCCAGGCCAAAGCCTCTTGCTCAATAATTGGCCTTAACAGCGCTCTTTGCTCATGCGATAACTGTTTAGAATCATTTAATCCATCTAACACAAAACCTTTTGGTAAAATAACCGCAGCAGCAAAAACAGGACCTGCAAGGCAACCTCTTCCAGCTTCATCACATCCAGCCTCTAAAAATTCTTCCTGATAACAGTTTAATAACATGTTGCAAATTTACTGAAATAGAGATACTAAGGAAATTATTTTGTTCAACATCTTTTAAACATTAATTTTAAGGATAAAGGATTTCTAATGTATATCATTAAATTAACGCTTATTTTTTGCCTGTTATGTTTTACGTGTTTTGCACAAAAGAAAAAACGGAATATAATAGAACCTCCTTTGGCCCCACCCTCAAGAGCAGATTATGATGTTTTAGAAAAACGCATGGCCTGCATCCATCGAAATACTTACTTACCTGGAGAAAGATTAAAATTTTTCCCATTTGACCAACACAAAAAGGTGATGCTGATTTCTTTTGAACCACCGGAGCTAAGAGCAGAGATCATTTATACCGATACCACTAAGGCTTCGATCAACACTCCGATTAAGGAAGAAGTTTACCATGCATTATTGGAAAAAAAACAAAAATTAGATTTAACAAGATTAAAAGAAAAAAAGATTTTATCAGCTTTGGAGCTGGATAAACTTACCGATGTACTCTATAACTTTGGCTATACTTCTACTAAAAGCTACAAAGGATTACTGATAGCAGAATCAGATGGATATAGATGTTATGAACCACGAAATGCAATTGTATTCTTAGATGAAAAGGGATTGATAGCAGAATATATTGAGATTTGTTTCGAATGCCATCGAAGAAAAGAAAGCTCAGAAAAAATGAAGACAGGAGAATTTTGCACCGAAAAATATGACCTGATCAAAAAATATTTTCACACAGTTGGAATTAAATACGGAACAGGCAAAAATGTACATTAATTTTAGATCATGAAATACAATGAAAGCTTAACCCTCCGAGTTGCTGAAAGGTTAATGCACATAGAAGATGTGACGGAAAAAGAGATGTTCGGTGGACTTATTTTTATGGTGAACGGTAAAATGTGCATTGGTATTTCTAAGAACAGCATCATGGTGAGGCTTGACCCAGCAACTTTAGAAAACCTGTCGCATAAAGACGGCTGGGAACAAATGGTGATGGGCGGCATACTGATGAAGGGCTACATTTCGGTTTCAGAAGATGTTTTAAGCCGGAATGATGAGCTTGATTTCTGGGTTAACCTTGCCCTGGCCTTTAATCCCTTTGCAAAAGCATCAAAAAAGAAATAATCACATACACAATCTATTGTCATGCTCCACATTTAAAAACTAGCAAGAGCCATATTTTTTGATTAATTTTATGTTAACTAATCAAATTTTATGAAAAAACGGGCTGCTGTAGCGGTATTTCTGCTAGGTATTTCATTTACGGTTTTAGCTCAGGTTAAAAGAACTGCAACACAAACATCAACAGCAAAAGAAACAAACACACAACAATTAAGAGCACAAGTTCCTGAGGGGCATTACTGTGATTATTGCAAATTAAATTACCCGGAATCTCACTTCCCTTGCATCATGAAATCTATTAAAGGTAAACTGGATGTGACTACTGGTGAGGTAAGTTTCGTTGCAGGGCAACCTATTGGCGGCATTGTAGTTAAAGGCGGTAAAAACCCGGGGGGCAATATCATTACACTTGTGACTAACCAAAATGGAGAAATAGAATTTAATAATACCAGCATGGGGAGTTATAAATTTACCATTTCAGTACCTTCCACTAATCCCAAATCGAGGGTGGCAGGATCGCCAATTGGAGGAATAATTGTTAAAGGCGGTAAAAATCCCGGTGGAAGTTTAATTACGTTAATGACAAACGAAAATGGAGAAATAGAACTGAATGACCTTCCTGCAGGGTTATATAAATTCACAACACTGGGTGCTTCGGAAACTGAAAAAACTAATCCTATGTATAAATCGGGTTATTCAGAAAAGACCAACCCCTTATCTAAAAACTAAATTCGTTAAATTTACACTACATTCCATTTTTGGCACTATTATGGAATCTTTCGGGTTTGTGCATCTTTAAATTGTTACACATTTAAAACACACATTATGAAACGTTTAAATTTAATATTGAGCCTTACATTTCTTTCGATAGGATTTCATTCTTTTGCCCAAACCAATAAAGAAACTACAGTAAAAATTGTAGCAGATAAAAATTATACTTTTGTTGCCAACTCAGCCTTGCCAATGTCGAACAATGATGTTAACAGAGTATTAGCAATGATGCCAGGCGGTCAGGGAGGCGCTTCAATAAACCTAACGGGATCGCAATATGATGTAAAGGTTACCAAAGACAGTATTGTTGCTTATCTGCCCTATTTTGGAAGGTCTTTTTCTGCTCCGATGGATCCGACACAAGGTGGTATTAAATTTACCTCAAAAAAATTCTCCTACACCGAATCGAAAAATAAAAAAGGAACCTATATTATCCAGATTGATACTAAGGATGTAACAAGAGAAAATTATCGGTTTACTATTAATATTTCGACCAATGGTTATGCTTCGCTAACTGCTAGCAGCATGAATAAACAACCTATCATTTTTAATGGTTATTTAGACGAGCCGAAGAAACAGGATTAGGTACTTGTCATCCTGAGGGATAATATTTATTGTATAAAAATCAATATGAATCCCTTGAGAAATCGTCATTCCCAACTTGATTGGGAACCACGGAGTGCTCATGAATGCCCTTGAAACAAGGGAATACTTATGAATAATCTTAAAACGCTTGCATTAAGATTCCCGCATGCGCGAGAATGACGACCGAAATAGTGGATTCTGTCAATGGTAGCCTGTCGAAGGGCCTACTTAAATTCGTATTAAAGCATTTCGACAAGCTCAATGTGACATATCGATAATTAAATTATTTCTTAATCAACTCGATCTGAAATATATGGGGCCATTTCTTGCCGGCTACAAAAAGCCTTTTGCCTGCATTATCGTAAGCAATTCCGTTTAATACATTATTGGCCTTTTCATCTTCTGTTTTAAAGTAATCAGCTGGTAATAATCCAGATAAATCAATCTTGCTTTCAACGGCGCCGGTTTCCGGGTTGATGATCATGATTTCATTGGTTGTATACACGTTTGCATAAATTTTACCATCAATAATTTCAAGTTCATTCAGATTTTGAATCGGGCCCTTATTATCAAAAACATCAATCGAACCAATTTTCTGATAGGTATCCTTATTCAGAAAAAAGATCGTGTTTGAACCATCGGTATTCAATACTTTCTCTCCATCAAAAGCCAGGCCCCAGCCTTCTCTGCCTGTAGTGTAAGAAAACTCGGATAGTTTTTTGAAGGTAGCTTTATCATAAACAAAGCCTACTTTTTCGCGATAAGTTAGCTGAATAATCTTGTTTCCGATCACGGTTATGCCTTCGCCAAAATACTGCTTATCTAAATCTGTTTTCTGAAGAATTTTCCCGGTTGATGGATCTACTTTACGCAAACTCGAATGGCCATAATCGCCGGCACTTTCGTAGAAGAAACCGTCATGGTATTCTAAACCTTCTACATACGAAGAGGTATCGTGGGGCAGGCTCTTAATCACTTTATAAGTATATTCAGTGGGTGCCTGAGCCGCCAGCACATTAATATTTGAAGTTAGATCTTCTGATTTTCCCGCATCAAATATTTTGGCAGTTAGCAGGTGATTACCCAATTTTAAACCCGCTGTTTTAAGTTTGATGGCTGAAGTATCAGTTTTTGAAGCTACTTTAACGGTATCGATCAAATAAACTACCGAATCTACTTTTTGCTCGGATCCAAACTGTACCTTCACATCAAATTCATTTCCAGATGGTACATTAAGACCGGTTAAAGGAGAAATAAAGCTACGGTAAGTTGTGGTAGAGTGGTCTTTACAAGAACTCACGAATGCAAGTGCAATTCCAATAAATAAGAAATTTTTAATAGGGTTAATCTTCAGGCCAAAACGCATCTTCTATATGGTTTAATTTATAATTTTTATTTTTTGTAAAGGTAATCGCAATAATATCAAAACGGATATCATTTTGATGATTCATGATGTCAATATAGGCATTAGCGGCCAATTCCATCTGAATTTGTTTCGCTTTGTGTACAAATTCTTCTGGTTCGCCAAAAGCAACCGAACTCCGCGATTTAACCTCTACAAAAACCATAATGCCATTTTTATAAACAATTAAATCTACCTCTGCCTTACCATGCGTCCAGTTTTCATCCAAAACCTCATAACCCTGATCTTCGAGATATTGTTTGGCAATTTTTTCGCCTTCTTTACCTAAATCATTATGGAGCGCCATATCTAATTATTGAATGATCGAATTTTTCATTGGACAATCGTCATACTGGAAAAACCGTCATTTCGAGCGGAGTGCAACGCAGTCGAGAACCCGAAGGCTCTGCGAAGCAAAATCTGTTTAGATAGATCTCTCCATTTCGCTAAGCTTCAGTCGAGATGACGAAATCTCTACAGGACTCCAGTCATTTGTAATTTACTTAACAATAACTGAGCCCAGAAACTTAGAAATTTCTCTCTCTACACCTTTAATCACTCCATAACGTTGCATTAAAATCATCTGGTTATCCTCGTTCTTTTCTTCTTTAATTTCTTTCAACAGATTCATCAATATTTTTTCGACTTTACGTTTTTTAAGGTGAAAAATGCCTCCTAAAATAGTCGCTTTTAAATTCATCGATTCATCTTTAACATAGATCAGATGTTTATTTAACCAGTTTTCACTTAAAGCGTACTCGGAAGTAGAAAGTGTAATCGCAAGATCGGCAATATCCCGATCTTCATGCTTAACAAAATGGTTCGATGTAGGTAATCTGCCATTGTCGATTTCTGATTTATAATAATCGATAATTCTTTTGCAAAGTGGATCATCAAATTCTACATCGCTCAGGTTTTGCATGATGAATGAACCGATGTACATATCATCAATTTTATCCCAGTTTACAAATTCGTGCCCGAAAGCTAACAACAAGCGCACAATTTCTTTTTCCTGGTGCTCATCCTCTTCTACGGGCTGCTCGTAACCCTTTGGGCCCGCACTGTCATCCCATAAATCATCAGGCGGGCCAAGTGGCTCAGGTGCACCGGGAGAATATGTTTTTGGACTTGATGAAGGGGTTGCACGCTGGTTGTTATCAAAGCTTTTTTTGAGCTTGGCCGAGCGCATTTTATTTAATTCACTCAGTAAGATATGTTCATCAATTTCAAGTAAACTGCTACACTCACGGATAAAAACAGATGCTTTAATCGGGTCAGGGATTTTGGCAATACTTTCTACAATATCACGGATAATACCTGCTCTTTTGATCGGATCGTTGCCCGCATCTTTAAGCAGCACATTCGCCTTGTATAAAATAAAATCTTTTCTATTCTCCTCAAGATAGGTTTTAAATGCCCCGGCGCCCACATGATGCATATAAGAATCAGGGTCATGGCCATCGGGGAAGGAAACGATTTTTACGTTCAGCCCTTCTTCCAGGATCATATCCAAGCCACGCAGAGAGGCTTTAATACCCGCAGCATCACCATCAAACAAAATGGTAATGTTCTGGGTAAAACGCCCGATCAGTTTAATCTGCTCTACCGTTAACGAAGTACCTGATGAGGCCACTACGTTTTCTATACCGGCCTGATGCACCGAAAGTACATCGGCATAACCTTCGGCCAGGTAACAGTTATCGAGATCGCGGATGGCTTTTTTGGCGTGGAACAAGCCATAAAGCACATTCGATTTGTGGTAAATTTCGCTTTCAGGCGAGTTTACATATTTGGGAACATTTTTATCGGTTTTAAGTGTTCTACCTCCAAAACCGATTATCCTACCGGTAAAGTTGTGGATGGGAAACATGACCCGACCGCGAAAGCGATCGTAAATTTTACCATTATCGTTTTTGATCGATAATCCGGTGGCTTCTAAAAACTCTAATTTATGACCTGCATTGGTTGCGCTTTGCGTCATCGCATCCCACACGTCAGGAGAATAACCAACCTCGAATTTTTTCAAGATATCTTCCCTGAAACCACGCTCTTTAAAATAGCTCAGGCCTATCCCCCTGCCCTCATCTGTTTCCCAAAGCTGTTTTACGAAAAACGCAGCAGCATATTGTGAAACAACGTAAAGGCTTTCTTTTGCGCTTTGTGCTTCAGCATCCTGCGTACTGAGCTCGGTTTCCTCAACCTCTATATTGTATTTATTGGCTAAAAATTTAAGTGCTTCCGGATATGAATATTTTTCATGATCCATAATAAAGCGCACTGAATCGCCCCCTTTACCACAACCAAAGCATTTATATATGCCCTTAGTTACAGATACGTGAAATGATGGTGTTTTTTCGCCATGGAAAGGGCAATTACCAATTAAACTGGTTCCGCGTTTTTTTAAGTGCACAAAATCCCCAACTACCTCCTCAATGCGGGCGGTATCCATTATCTTATCTATCGTTTCGCGGTTTATCATACCCCAAACCCCTTAAGGGGCTTTTACCTTTCTTTTAATGTAAAAAATATTTTCTTCGGTTCGCAATGAAGAATCGGCTTGTTTAAACACAAAGATAACAGAGAAAAAATACAAAGAACGCAGAGAAAATTTCTTTGTGTTCTTTGCGAAATGCTTTGCGGGCTCTGCGGTTTAAACCCCTATTATTTAACCAAAGGCAATAACTGATCAGCCACCAATTTATTACCGGTTTCGTTCAGGTGTACTCTATCAACTGTTAAAATGCCTTTTTCTTTATCTTCAGAATTATTTTTCGCTTCGTATTCTGCGAAAATCTTTCTTAAATCGCATACCGGAAGGTTGTTTTTTGCAGCCAACTCTCTGATGCCGGCAGCATATTTATTTAAATCGGCATCTAACTCATTGGTACCATCTTTTTTCTCGCCAACAACTGATGGGGTAACCAATACCACTTTGCTACCTACGCCCTGTATTTTATTGATCAAAGCCTGATAAAACTTTAAATATTTATCATAATCGGTTCCGGTATGGGAAGATTGTTTATGCCACACATCATTAATACCCACATAAATCACTACTAAATCAGGTTTCTTGTTCAAAACATCATCTTCTAAACGCAGATAAAGATCATAAACTTTATTGCCGCCTATACCAGCACCAATTACATCGTATTTTGTAGAATCTAGTGATTTTTTGATCAGGGTTACATATCCGTTTTTAGAAACACCCTGTTGGGTAATCGAATCACCGAAAAAGATAATCCGTTTTGGTTTAAATGTCATTGAGGTTAATGCAATTAAGCAAAAGCTTAGTAAAATACTCGTTTTTATTACTGTTTTCATCGTGTATAATTGGTTAGGTTATTTTTTATCGGTCTTTTTAAAATCCAGGTCCTGAAAATCGAAACTGAAATCGGTTAATGGAGAAATGGCTTCTATTTTAAAACCATCGGCCAGAGCATTGTTATCTAAACTGAAATTAACAAAGGCATCAGCATCCAAACTTCTGTCGTACCATTTTGCAATAAAGGTATTTCCCTTATAGTAAGTCATATCGCCCTTCAGTTTTGGCGCATTTTTGGCCTGAAAATGCATTTTACCGTTCACTTCACTAATGGTTACTTCGCCAAACCACGAATCGCGGAAAGTGCCATAGTAATTTTTAGCATCAGGTTTCGAAGTTGATAATTTTTGTTGAGCAGCAATATCATTCCAAACTTTGGCGACCATTTCATCAGCCTGTTTTTCGTTTCTTAACCTGTTATCGTTGTAGGTTTTAATCCTGTCCTGACCTTTGATTCCCAAATAACCATCTTTGATCGAATTGGTAATGGAGTTAAAAGCAGCTCCGGATTGCTGGTTTGTTAACACGATAATACCCAGTTTCAGTTCAGGCAGAATGGTAACCTGTGTTACAATACCTGATAAACCACCAGTATGTGTAGCCTGAAAATTACCATTAACGTTACTCAAAAACCAGCCTAAACCGTAAGTGCTAAAAGCAGCCGGATTACCACCTGCGATAATGGTTTGCGGGGTCCAGAGTTCTCTCGCCACAGCAGGGCTGAATAACCTTTTATCAAGGGTCTCTCCATATTTACCACCGTTGATCATCGCCATTACCCATTTGCTCATATCGGTAACATTTGAGTAAATCCCTCCTGCTGCATTGGCGATTTCGCCAAAGCTTAAGCCTACGGGAAGCAGTTTACCTTCGTAAGGTGCGTGTCCGTCAATTACATTCGATTTATCTTTTAAGCGGTACCATGAAGCTGCCGTTTTAGTCATCCCCAAAGGTTTAATAATTCTTCCTTCAATAAAATCTTCGTAAGTAGTTCCAGAAACCCTTGCTACCACTTCTCCGGCAACAATGTACATCAGGTTATCGTAATCGTATTTGGTACGGAAAGAGGAAACCGGTTTTAAGTACCGTAAATTGTGAATGAGCTGCTTTTTATCCACAGTTGATGAATCGGGCCAGATCATTAAATCGCCTGCGCCTAAACCTAAACCACTGCGGTGTGTAAGCAAATCGCGGACGGTAAACTCACTGGTTACGTAGGCATCGTACATTTTAAACTCAGGAATTATATCGGTCACTTTTGTATCCCAGGTAATTTTCTTTTCATCAACCAGCATACCTAAAGCGGCCGCTGTGAAAGCCTTTGTATTTGATGCAACACCAAAAAGGGTATTCTCATCAACCTTTTTATTGGTCCTGATGGAGCTTACCCCGTAACCTTTTAAATGAATAATTTTACCATCTTTGATTACAGAAACTGCAATTCCGGGAACATTAAAGGTATTTAACGTTTTTTCGACCACACTATCGATCTGTTTTGAAGAAAGCACCTGTGCCTGCACATGGATACCCAAAAACAGCAATAAAGCAATGGATATTTTGAATTTTACAGAAGAAAAAAGTTGCATATTAATCGGTTTAAATAATCGTTTAAAGATAATAAATCTTTTAGGCGATAGTTGAATCCTTATTTGCCCTTTTCGAGTTTGTAATCTTTATGTACAATTAAAAAACTTGCCCGTTCTTCTTTTTTGAAAGGATAATCCCAGTTACCCTGATAGGTAATTTTGGTTGGTAATTTATCTTCTCCGAAATAACCCATTTCTATATTCATCTGTACATCAAAATCAAACAACATATTGCTGTATTTCATGTCGACATAACGGCCAAGAATATTAAAATTCCGTTTATCAAAAATGGTAACCAGTTCTTTGATCATGATGCCATCTTTTGTCCAGCTGCTCAAATCAGGTTTAACTGAAACCTTGAAACGATAAACCGGGATAGAATCGAGATAAGTACCACTAGTGAAGCCATAATCATAATACTGGCGCATATTGGCCGAAAATATTTCGGTTTTACTACCGATAAAGGGCACTTTTACGGGTCTGCCTGGATTAAAAATCAAGGTTTTCAATTTGTCTTTATAACTTTCGTTTGTTCCACCCTTTCCATCAGGTTTTGGCGCATTCGGTACAAAATCAGTGTTATAAGCATTCATAAAAATGTAATCGAACATTTCTACGGTATATAACTGGTACTTTCCGTTTTTCTTATAAATTTTTCCGGTATCCTGTTTTACCAGGTATTCCATTTTATAAGGACCGCTATTGTTGTGACGGATTTTGCGGTAAATTTTTCCATCAACTTTGTTCTTTTTATCATAGCTGTAAATCCTGTTTTCGGCAATAAAAGTATAACGTTTCATATCCCTAAACGACTGATAAAAGGAAGTATCATACATCACCTTTCTGATAAATGTTTCTACATTTAACTTTTCGGCCTTAATATTTACAGCCGAATCGAGTACAATGGTTTTAATGGTGTCTGGATTAAAACGGTTGATTTCCTGCGCAAAACCTTTATAGAATAGAGATGTTAACAGTAAAAACAGAAAGACTTTTTTCATGCAAGTAAGATATGTAAAATGGAAAATGTGGGATGGAAAATGTAAAACGGATGATTGAAGATAGATAATGGAACTTGACTCCCCCATCACCCATCTTACCTATTTACATCTTCCATTCTAATTCCCTAATTGTTTTAAAGCAATATAAGCCATTAACCCGGTTGATATTTTCAAGGCGTCTTCATCCACATCAAACCTTGGTGTATGTACTGAATATTGTGTATCTTTTGTTGCATTCCCAGTACCTAAACGATAAAAACAGGCATCTGTTACCTGTGAGTAGAAAGAAAAATCTTCGGCGGCCATCCAGATATCTAAATCAACCACATTTTCTTTTCCTAAAAAATCTTCGGCAAAGGCCCTCGCGTTTGCCGTTAATTTTTCTTCGTTAATTAAAAATGGATATCCTCTATGAATATCGAAATCGCAGCTTCCGCCCATGCTTTCGGCAATGCCTTCGGCCATTTTTTTCATGCGTTTGTGCGCTTCATCTCTCCATTCTTCATCCAAAGTTCTGAACGTTCCTTCAATTTTTACTTCATTCGGAATAATGTTGGTTGCACCGTTGGCAATTACTTTACCAAAAGACAGCACTGATGGGATACGTGGATCAGCATTGCGGCTCACCACCTGTTGCAAAGCAATTATGATATGTGAAGCGATTACAACCGGATCGATATTTTGGTGTGGTTGTGCGCCATGACCACCTTTCCCGGTTACGGTAACATAAAGTTCATCTGTCGAAGCCATGTAAATACCAGAACGGAAACCCACTTTACCGGCATCAATCAATGGCATTACATGCTGACCAACAATATGATGTGGTTTTGGATTTTCGAGTACACCTTCTTTGATCATGATACTTGCTCCACCTGGTAAAAGTTCTTCAGCAGGCTGAAAAATCAGTTTAATGGTCCCGCCGAAATTATCTTTCATTTGATTTAGGATATAAGCTGTGCCCAAAAGTGAAGAGGTATGTACATCATGTCCGCACGCATGCATTACCCCATGATTTTTAGAACGGTAAGGTTTATCATTAGCTTCATGGATAGGTAAAGCATCCATATCGGCACGTAGTGCAATAACTTTGTCAGAAGACAGGTTTCCCTTAATTAAACCTACCACACCTGTATTGGCACAATCGGTATATTCGATGCCCCATTTTTTTAATTTATCCTTAATGAACAATGAGGTTTCGAATTCTTTGAACGATAATTCGGGATTGGCATGGATATGTTGACGATAACCTACTACATCGTTAAAAATGTGAGCGGCCAGTTCCTGTACTTTATTTTTGATCATTGGTTGTTGTGGTATCTAAAGTTGGTGCATTTATTTTTTCCCTAAAAATAAACAGTGTAGGGAAAGTTGGTCTGAGTTCGTTGATAAGGCGCTGTGCCTCTAAGCGGCTTCTGAAATCGCCCACCCGAACGTAATAGTTAGGTTCTTTATAGGTGAGGTAAGTATTTAACTGGGGATATAGCCCTTTAAAACGTGCCTGCTGGTTAAAAACCTCGCGCCGGTCTGATCCATAAAAAATCTGTACGCGGTAACCATAGCCTGAAACAATCGGTTTGCCAGGCTTTACCTCCCCTGAAGTTTTATAAACTTCTAAACGTTTAGCAATTAAACTATCGATTAAAGGATCTTTTATAACTGTTACTTCTCCTTTTTGTGCAAAAACAGTTATGGTAAGAAATAAACAAAATATAAAAGTTATTGTAGTTTTCATGAGCAAAATAATTGGCATTTGATGAGGAGATGTATCGTCTCACTTCTTCTTAACAACAAGAATGCCGAAATCGTTGCAAAAATCGGCATTCTTTATGGGTTAAGCAAATAGTTATCGTTTGGGAGAAAATCTAAAAGATTTTAGGGCTTATGAATGACAGAAAAATTTAAGAAGATAACCTCTTAGCAATGTCGTCATTTCGAGCGAAGTGCAGCGCAGTCGAGAAATCTTTTAAAAAATAGGTAATAGGTTAATAATAATTCAAAGATTTCTCCATTCCGCTGCCGTAAAAATCGGCACGCTTCAGTCGAAATGACTATTGATCACGATGATCGTGCAAATCAAAAAACCCAGATTCCTTTACTAAACCTGGGTTTTTAGCATTATTTCCAACAAGATATTCTTAATTCGCTTTCTTTTGCTCTAAGGTAAATTCGTAAACTGTCGGGTCGTATTTCATCATTGCGCCTGTAGCAATATCAACAATAAAACCAGGAATGAATAATAGATTTACCACAGATACGGCATTAAAAGTAGTTACGGGCTGGAAAGTTTTGGTTTCGTAACCATCAAGTTTTAAAGAGATGGTCTGTCCGGTAAATCCTTTTTTTAAGGGTACTGCCATAGGTGTTACCCCTGCTTTAACCCCATCTACCTCAATGGTAGCGGCTGGAGGATTGGAATTGATTTGAACGGTTTGTTTTGTGCCCGTAAAAATAGTGGCGCAGCCAGATAGCAGCAATGTCGCTGAAACAGCGGCAATGTTAAAAATTCTTTTCATTTGTGTGTGTTTTTGTGTGTTTCCTACTCTTATGGCCTTTCGGTTACGCCCTGTTTTTTATGGTTTCCAGACTCCATTTTTAAGTTTATTCGTCAGTAAGAAATTGCCTACCAATTACAAATTGACTGTCACTAAATATAGTGCTTAATTTGAGAATTAAAAATTTAGTTTAAAAAAAAGCCCCGACAATGTCGGGGCTTAATAAGCTATTATATGTATTGATTATAAATTCGCGCCGTGGCAGTTTTTATACTTTTTACCACTACCGCAAGGGCAAGGTTCATTTCTGCCAACTGTTGCTTCTTTGCGGATTGGCTGTTGTGGAACAGCTTCACGTGTATCGCCAAACTCGATACCTGGCTCTTCTCTGCCAAACTCCTGTTTAGTGGTTTGCAACTTTGGTTGTTTTATCGGAGCTGGTGCTTCTCTCACCTGGTCTGGCTCTTGCTGAACCGGAATACCGCCTTTATATAAGAAACTCACTACTTCTTTATTTACTGCATTAAGCATGTTTTTAAATAAGTTGAAAGCTTCCATTTTATAAATTACCAATGGATCTTTTTGTTCGTAAACCGCATTTTGTACCGATTGCTTCAAATCGTCCATTTCGCGTAAATGCTCTTTCCAGCTATCATCGATTAAAGCTAAAACAATGGTTTTTTCAAATGATCGAACCACCTCTTTCCCTTTATTGTCGATTGCTTTCTTTAAGTCAACAGCCACCTGGATACCACGGATACCATCTGTAAACGGCACCACAATCTGTTCGATATGTTCTCCGCGCTCTTCGTAAACCTGGGTTAACACTGGTAACGATTGTTGAATAATGGCTTCCGATTTACGTGCATAAAATGCTTCTGCTTCTTCAAATAACTTTTCAGTTAACTGAGGGATATTAGTTGAAGAGAATTCTTTTTCGGTAATGGCCGTATCTAAAGAGAAGTTTTTGATTACTTCCAGTTTGAAACCATCATAATTTGCTTCTTGTTTATATTCGCTTACGATATCTTCAGCAACATCGAAAACCATATTGTTCATATCCACATCCAAACGTTCGCCAAATAAAGCGTTTTTACGTTTAGCATAAATTACGGTACGTTGTGAGTTCATCACATCATCGTACTCCAATAAACGTTTACGGATACCAAAGTTATTTTCTTCTACTTTTTTCTGAGCACGCTCGATAGATTTGGTGATCATAGAGTGTTGGATCACCTCACCATCTTCGATACCCATGCGCACCATGATGCCAGAAATACGTTCTGAACCAAATAAACGCATTAAGTTATCTTCCAATGAAACGAAGAACTGTGATGAACCCGGATCGCCCTGACGACCTGCACGACCGCGTAGCTGCCTGTCTACACGACGGGATTCGTGACGCTCGGTACCTACAATAGCTAAACCGCCAGCTTCTTTAACGCCCGCGCCCAATTTAATATCCGTACCACGACCAGCCATGTTGGTTGCAATGGTTACCGTTCCTGCCTGACCAGCTTCGGCAACGATATCGGCCTCTTTCTGGTGCATTTTCGCATTTAATACATTATGTTTAATTCCGCGGAGTTTAAGCATACGGCTTAATAACTCTGAAATCTCTACAGAAGTGGTACCTACCAATACCGGACGACCAGCTTTTGGCTCCAATTGTCCTGTTTGAGGGTTAACCGCAGGGATTAACGCACCTTTAGCATCCAATTTAGGAACTGGTCTGCCAGTTTGGTCGAATTTAACAACCGGCTTGCCATCCTTCTGTTTTACATTACCTTCTTTATCTATTTCATATTCGGTTTCATAATGAGAATATGGGAAAACCAGATATTGTATCTCTTCAGCAACGGCATTATATTTTTCGCGAACGGTACGGTAAACATAATCCTGCTCATCAATCCTCGAAATATTTCTGTTGGTCGGGATTTCTACCACATCCAATTTATAGATCGACCAAAACTCACCAGCTTCTGTTGTTGCAGTACCCGTCATACCGCAAAGTTTGTGATACATACGGAAGTAGTTCTGCAAGGTTACGGTTGCGTAAGTTTGAGTTGCATCTTCAACCTTTACATTTTCTTTAGCCTCAATTGCCTGGTGTAAACCATCTGAGTAACGGCGGCCATCCATAATACGACCAGTCTGCTCATCAACAATTTTGATTTTTCCTTCGTCGATGATATACTCTACATCAATCTCAAATAAGGTATATGCTTTTAATAATTGGTTTACCGAGTGGATACGTTCTGCTTTTACCGAATAATCGCGCATTAAAGCATCTTTTTGAACCACTTTTTCTTCTAAAGGCAGATCAGACTTTTCTAATTCGGCAACCTCAGTACCTACATCAGGCAATACAAAGAAATGTGGATCTTCTCCCGATTGGGTAATCAGTTCGATACCTTTTTCAGTTAACTCAACCTGGTTGTTTTTCTCATCAATATAGAAATACAGTTCAGAATCTACCTTAGGCATATTCTTAGATTGATCTGCCATATAGTGGTTTTCGGTTTTCAACAACAAACCACGAACACCACTTTCACTTAAAAACTTAATTAAAGCTTTATTTTTTGGCAAACCACGGTAAGCACGTAATAAGGCTAAACCACCTTCGCCTTCTTCAGTTCCGCTATTACCTGCGTTGATTAATTTTTTAGCCTCATTTAATGCCTGGGTTACATAAGCTTTTTGTGCATTAACCAAACGCTCAATGCGTGGTTTCAACTCATAAAACTCGTGTTCATCTCCGCGTGGAATCGGACCAGAAATAATTAAAGGGGTACGGGCATCATCAATCAAAACTGAATCGACCTCATCCACCATGGCAAAATGCAGCTTGCGCTGTACCAACTGATCTGGTGTTTGCGACATATTGTCACGCAGGTAGTCAAAACCGAACTCGTTATTGGTTCCGTAAGTAATATCTGCGGCATAAGCTTTTCTTCTTTCTTCTGAGTTTGGCTCATGTTTATCAATACAATCTACACTTAAACCATGAAATTCAAATAAAGGACCATTCCACTCACTATCACGACGGGCCAGGTAATCATTCACCGTTACAATGTGTACACCCTGTCCGGCCAATGCATTTAAATAAGCCGGCAATGTACTTACGAGGGTTTTACCCTCACCCGTAGCCATCTCAGCAATTTTACCACTGTGCAATACAATACCACCAATTAACTGTACATCGTAATGTACCATATTCCAGGCTACTTCAGTTCCTGCAGCATCCCACTTATTGGCCCATTGTGCCTTATCGCCAACAATTTTAACATTGTTTTTTCTTGCAGCATAATCTCTATCAAATTGTGTTGCAGTAACCTCTAAATAATCGTTTTCGCTTAAACGGCGTGAAGTTTCTTTAATTACAGCAAATGCCTCCGGAAGGATTTCCAAAAGCACTTTTTCCAATTCTGTATCGCGGTCTTTACCTAAGGCATCAACCTGATCGTAAATAGCCGTTTTTTCGTGAAGATCTAAACTTTCACTTTCTGCATCAGCTTTTAAAGCGGCAATTTTTCCATCAATCTCGGTTAAGAAATCAGAAATCCTGCTTTTAAATTCTATGGTTTTACCACGTAATTCATCGTTGCTTAATACAGACAGCTTACTGTAGTGCTCGTTAATTTTGACAACCAATGGTTGAATAGCCTTTATATCTCTTTCTGATTTACTTCCGAAAATCTTCGCTAAAAATCCTAACATTATATTTTAAATCGTATTTATTATTAAAAAAATGGTGTGTTACAACAACCAAGCCATTGTCTTCCTTAAGTCAGTTTGGCAGTTATTGGTATAAATGGGGGCTTAAATCTTGTAAAAAGATCTTTTGAGGAAAGGATAACTAGGGGCTGTTATTCTTTGGTTTTTTCCTGATTGTTAAATCGGCAATAATTTGATTTACGCTTACATATTTTGCAACTTTTACCGGAGCCTGCGTTCCAATTAAAGCCAGCCTGGTGTAGGATAATAAATAAGGGTTACGGTCTTCGTTAAGCTGGACCGAGCTTTTACCCGTAGCGTTTACACCTATATTGTGCTCATTACAATATTCATTTAATATCCTTAGCCCTTCAACGCGTTCGGCTTTTGCCAAATGTGTTAAGCTAAAGAATACAAGTGATATGGTAACGAAGTGTTTCATTAATAGCGGCAAAGCTAGTTTTAATCTTTTATAAAAAGAAATTACAGTTTAGCAAAAAGCGTACCTCAATCTTCCTGTCATTCAGAATGCAGTGAAGAATCCTGCACCGAGGAATATCATAACCTTAACCAATACACTAAAATCATTGCCTACATTCGTAATGCTTCCAACACAATAGAGATCCTTCATTGCATTCAGGATGACAACTGAATGTTATTTAAACACTACTTCAGTAGCGCCATAGCCAAATTTTTCTTTCCTGGCATCCATGTACGTTTTTACATATGGATTTTTACTGATCAGTTTATGGATTTTATCTCTTAAAGTACCATTCCCCGAACCGTGTATAAAAATGATCTTATCGAAATGATGCACCACCGCAGCATCCATTGCATTTTGGAAGTGATTGATCTGTATCTGCAACATCTCGTCTGCTTCCAGGAAATGATGATCGTCCCTTAGTTTTTCGATGTGCAGATCGATTTCTTTTTGGGGTGCCTCAACTGTTCGTTTTTCATCTGCAGTTTTAAAGAAACTTTCTTTTAATTTCTGTGGATCGATGGATACCGGAACGAGATCATCCAGACGGATGAACCAACCTTTATTCCTCAACTGAGGCAATTCCTTTTGTTCGATACTAAAATCTTTTGCCCTAAACTTCTTACGGATTACCAATGGATTGATAGGTTTCACATCAGCTTTGCTAAATACCAAAACCTGAAAGTTAAATTCCGGCCAAAGATCAAGATCAGCCAATGATGCGGAATAAACTAAAGTGGAGCCATAAGATTCGATTATCCCATGAAAAGCACCTGCATATTTTTCTTTACGCTCGGTGGTTAGGCTGACCAATAAAATATTTGACGAATGGTTCTGTAGGTGAAAATGCACCACATTACCGGCCTTATCATCTGTAGCAACGGCAACATAAATGCCATTTTCGATTTTATTAATGCTTGGAATATTTACCTGGATAGGTTTTGGCGCATCCAATTCTTCAGCAACCACACCATGACCATGTACAGAAGTTAAATTACTTACCGCAACAGGAATTTCGAAACCATCTTCATCGGTAACGCCCAAAGTTTGCGTATCGATAATTTTAGTTACATAACCCTCACGTTTTTCATCAACAAAACGCACAAAATCTCCCAGTTTAAATTTCATTTCAATTATTTTTTAGGCACAAAGTACACAAAGATTTTTAAGCTGTTTGTGTTAAAATGTCGTGCATGAAGCTATTTACTCCTTTAGTCTTTCAGCTTTTTGGCAGGGGTTTTCGATCTAATTCGCTGGTACAATCAAGAAATGTACTATTACACATCATATCTTCGGACTCCGGACTTTCGACTTCTGACTCAATTAATGTCTTGTATCGTTTCCGTGATAAATACTCAGGTAACTTTCATATCTCGAAACCGCAATTTCACCTTCGTTTACAGCTTCAATAACAGCACAGCCAGGTTCGTTAATATGCCTGCAATTATTAAAGCGGCAATCGTGCGAAGTTTTAAAGATTTCTCTAAAAAAATGACCTAGTTCTTCTTTTTCAATGTCGATTACACCCAGTTCCCTGATACCTGGTGAATCTACAATAAAACCTCCCTGCGGCAGTTCGAACATTTCGGCAAACGTAGTGGTATGTTGCCCCTTATCGCTCCAGTCTGAAACTTCGCCTGTTCTTAAATCCCGATCGGGCATTAAAGCATTGATCAAACTTGATTTTCCCACTCCCGAGTGACCCGATATTAAGGTAATTTTATTAGTAATCAATTCCTGGATAACCGGAATGTTAATGCCTTTTAAAGCTGAAACTTCGTAGCAGGCATAGCCGATATTTTCGTAGATATCTTTAAACTCCTGAAGAATTTCTAATCCCTCTTTACTAAACAGATCCAGTTTATTAAACACCAATACGGCTGGAACATCATAAGCTTCGGCAGTAACCAAAAAACGGTCGATAAAACCCAACGAAGTACGTGGTGAGGCCAGTGTAACCACCAGCATGGCCATATCCAGATTAGCGGCCAGTATCTGCGCCTGTTTGCTCAGGTTAATCGATTTGCGGATGATGTAGTTTTTACGCGGCAGCATTTCGTTTATCAAACCCTGATCGCTATCCTTTTCCAGATCAAATTTCACCCTGTCCCCAACCGCAATCGGGTTGGTAGTTTTAAGTCCTTTAATCCTGAATTTACCTACAATCCGGCAATCGTAGCGTTCACCATTATCGGCCAAAACACTATACCAGCTCCCTGTAGATTTAATAACTAATCCCTGCATATTTGCGGTAAAGGTATGAATATGATTTCATTGGTAGAAGTGGCCTTGCCGGATAAAAGTTTGCGTAGACGCAAAAAGAACAAGCACTTTTAACTATATTCTTTGTTATCTACCAAATATCTTACATAAATACAACGCTTTAAAAGGCAAAAAACCTAAATTTGCGACAACAAAATCAAAAATATAATGAGTTTCAGAATAGAACACGATACCATGGGCGAGGTGCAGGTACCAGCCGACAAATACTGGGGTGCACAAACCGAACGCTCACGCAATAACTTTAAAATCGGTCCGGAAGGTTCGATGCCAAAAGAAATTATTCATGCTTTTGGATACCTGAAAAAAGCAGCAGCGCTTGCCAATACAGAACTTGGTGTATTATCTGCAGAAAAAGCCGATTTGATTGCTAAAGCTTGTGATGAAATTATTGCTGGCCAATTGGATGATCAATTTCCATTGGTAATCTGGCAAACGGGTTCGGGTACCCAAAGTAACATGAATGGCAATGAGGTGATTGCGAACCGTGCTCATGTAATAAACGGCGGCTCATTAGCTGACGATAAAAAAGTACTTCACCCTAATGATGATGTGAATAAATCACAATCATCAAACGATACTTATCCAACTGCAATGCACATTGCAGCCTATAAACTTACGGTAGAAAATACCATTCCAGGTTTAGAAAAACTAAGAAATACCTTAGCCCAAAAAGTGGAAGAATTTAGTGCGATTGTAAAAACCGGCCGTACACACTTTATGGATGCGACCCCACTTACTTTAGGGCAGGAATTTTCCGGTTATGTACAACAGATTGATAACAGTATCCGGGCAATTAAAAATGCATTGGTTATGGTTGCAGAACTGGCTTTGGGAGGAACTGCTGTGGGTACAGGCTTAAATACGCCAAAAGGATACGATGTTTTAGTGGCTAAAAAAATTGCAGATTTAACCGGTCTGCCTTTTGTTACGGCTCCAAACAAATTTGAAGCGCTGGCTGCACATGATGCCATGGTCGAACTTTCTGGCGCATTAAAACGTACTGCAGTTGCTTTAATGAAGATAGCGAACGATGTAAGAATGTTAAGCTCCGGCCCACGTTGTGGCATTGGCGAAATTGTGATTCCAGATAATGAACCGGGATCATCTATTATGCCAGGAAAAGTTAATCCTACTCAACCAGAGGCTTTAACCATGGTTTGTGCGCAGGTAATCGGTAACGATGTTGCGGTTTCAGTGGGTGGTATGAATGGCCACTTCGAACTTAATGTATTTAAACCTTTAATTGCAGCCAATGTATTACAATCGGCACGTTTAATTGGCGATGCATGCGTTTCTTTTACTGATAAGTGTGCTGAAGGAATCACCGCTAATTTACCTGAAATTGAAAAACACCTACAAAATTCTTTAATGTTGGTTACGGCTTTGAATCCACATGTGGGTTACGAAAATGCAGCTAAAATTGCAAAGAAAGCCCATAAAGAAAATAAAACTTTAAAAGCAGCAGCTGTAGAATTGGGATTATTAACCAGTGAGCAGTTTGACGAGTGGGTACGCCCTGAAGATATGGTTGGAAGTTTAAAATAAGCTCATTACATAACGGTCGTCATGCTGAATTATTTCATGATCTTTTCAGTACTTAAGATGCTGAAACGAGTTCAGCATGATGTTCCGATTTACAATATGGTTAATAAAAAAACACAGGTAATATGAACTCAATACTTTCTAACCTTTTAAGCTTAATATCCATTATTTCGCCTTGTATTGTATTTGGAACCTGCTGCTATTTTTTAGTAAAAAAATCTTCAGTTGAGGCTATTTTAATGACCATTGGCTCAGGAATTGGTCTGCTCATTACCCTGTTTTACAGCTTTTTGATGCCATTACTAATTTCATCTCAAAATTTAGCTTATACAGAAGTTTCAAAATATTATGCTGTTGTAGGTATTATCAGTTTTATAGCCAGCCTTTGTTTTGCAGCGGGTCTTTTAATTCTGGTTATCAACACTGTTAAAAAACAGGCAGTAGTCCAGAATCAATTCCCTAAAGGCACCGATTATAACCATGAGTAAACCGCAATTAGGATTAAGGCTTTGTTACATTTTTCTTTTTACATTATCCGTTTTACAGCTGGCATGTAGTCCGCGGCCCAACATACAGGGTAAGGGCGAAGATTTTATGCAAGGTGTTTGGAATGAAGATTCAGTCGCTTTTAGTAATAAATTAAGCAATTACACACAACATCATTTCAAGTTTACCTGCGATTCGGTTTACATGGATATGATTACCCACAGTAAAGTGAATTTATATGAAGATTCATGTTATCATAACGGTATCTGGAAAGAATATGCAAAGGGCGTTTATGTAGTAAGAGGCGATACGCTGTTTGTTGGCGCTACTTTTACACATGCCAATTACAAACAAAAAATATCTGGCTGTTACCGCATCGGCAGATATGAAAAGAATTTCCTGATCAAAAAGCGATCGGCAGATACCCTCTCCTTAGAGAGTTTAAGCGACCAGCGCGAAATTAAATTAATCCTCAAACAAAGAATTACCTGCATACCAAAAGAATTATAAAAATGATTTTAACATCAATAAAAAAGAAATTAACCACGGCGTTAGCTATCGGTTTATTAGCATATCTCCCTATTCAGGCAAATGCTTGGGGTACGATCGGCCATCGTGTGGTTGGTGAAATTGCTGATAGTTATTTAAAGGCAAAAACACGCAAGGCTATTCAAAGTATTTTAGGTTACGAAACTTTGGCCATGTCGGCCAATTGGGGCGATTTCATTAAATCAGATTCTACTTATAATTATATGTATAACTGGCATTTTGTTAATCTTCCGGCAGGATTGAACAAAGATGGCGTTTACAACTTTCTTGAAACAGAAAAATCGCCTAACCTTTACAACAAAATACCTGATCTAATTGCTGTATTAAAGAAAACAAGCAGCACCCCAGCCGAAAAGAAATTGGCTTTACGCATGTTGGTGCATCTGGCGGGCGATTTATGCCAGCCGATGCATGTTGCCCGTAAAGATGATTTGGGTGGTAATCGCATTTCGGTCTTATGGTTTAACGAGAAATCGAATATCCACCGGGTTTGGGATGAACAGCTGATTGAGTACCAACAGTTAAGCTATACCGAATATGCAAAAGCCATTAACCATGCTTCAGCTGTGCAGCTTTACAACTGGCAGAACACCAGCCTGAAAGATTGCATTTATGAATCGTACGGTATCTGTAACAAAATTTACGCAAACACGAAACCAGATGCTAAATTGAGCTACCGTTACAACTTTGAATGGGTTGATACCCTCAACGACCAGTTACTAAAAGGTGGTGTACGTTTAGCTAAAATGTTAAACGATATTTACGGATAACATTTCTGATATTTCCAGTGCCCCAACGCTAACCAGCATTGGGGCATTTTTTTTTGTAATGCTGTAGCAATTCAACTACTGGATCCGTTTTATCAGTAACAAACCAAAACCAATTATAAACTGATGAAAAAATTACTATTCATCTTTACACTTTGTCTGGCATTTGCCTGTAAAAAGAAAGAAAACGTTAACATTGACGACATTACAAGATATAACTGGCCTTTGCAATCGGCAACTGTTAATCCTGCTTTAACATAAACGGAAAACCGAGCAGTAATTTTATGACACTTTCTGGTCCTGATGCCTGTTTAAAAAATAATTATGCATTAAATTTTTCACCAGGTGGATCTTATGCTTTTACCTCTACAGGTTCCTTGTGCGACATGATTTCCTTTCAGAATGCAAAATGGACGAAAAACGGAAATGAAATCACATTAAATACCGGGTTTGGAAACTCAGGAACTGTAAATTTAAACGGCAGTTATATCACCCAAAAATATACTTTTGATAAGGAAGGAAAAACTTATACCGTTACTTATATATTTGCAGCAAAATCTAAATAACATTGAAAATTTTAATGGTTTGTCTGGGTAACATCTGTCGTTCGCCATTGGCTGAAGGCATTATGCGCCATCTGGCAGATGAACAAAACTTAAATTGGGAAGTCGCTTCGGCAGGAACAGGCAATTGGCATATCGGCAAGGCACCTGACCATAGAAGTATTTCTGCGGCTAAGGCTTTGGGTTACGATATCAGCAAACAGCGGGCACAGCAGTTTAACCATTCGATGTTTGATTATTATGACCTGATTTTGGTAATGGACAAGAACAATCTAGCTGATATTAAAACCCTGGCCAAAACCGATAAAGAGCGAAAAAAGATTAAACTTTTTCTTGATAACGATGAAGTTACAGACCCATATTGGGATAATGCCCTGTTTAGCCCTGTTTGCAGGCAGGTTGAAGAAAGATGTAGGGAAATTATCAAACAACTTTCTTAAATTTATAGCTTAATATCCATCACTAACCAAGTCAAAAAAATGAAAAAGTACATCTCATTATGTCTATTAATTGCATCCGTTTTTTTATTGCAGAGCTATACCACAGCGAAGAAACCGGCAAAAGTTTTAGTTTTTTCCAAAACCAAAGGTTTTAGGCACAACTCTATTGAAACCGGAAAAGAAGTGATCCAAAAATTAGGTACCGAACATCATTTTGAAGTAGACACCACCGAGAATGCCGATCTGTTTACAGAAGACAACCTTAAAAAATATGCTACTGTTATTTTCTTAAACACTACAGGCGATGTATTGGACAATAAACAACAGGTTGCTTTCGAAAGATATATACAGGCCGGCGGAGGCTATGTGGGTATCCATGCGGCAACAGATACTGAATACGACTGGCCTTGGTATGGTAAATTGGCCGGCGCTTATTTTATAAGTCACCCAGCTGTTCAGGAAGCCAGATTCATCATTAAGGATAAAAAACATCCAGCTACTAAATTCCTTACCGATTCGATATGGATGAGAAAAGATGAGCTGTATAATTTTAAAAATATTAACCCGGATATTAAAGTGCTGATTACCTTAGATGAGAAATCTTATACCGGCGGTAAAAACGGCGATTTCCATCCTTTTAGCTGGTACCACAATTTTGATGGCGGAAGAGCTTTCTACACCTGTATGGGCCATACTAAAGAAGGCTGGGCTGACGATAAGTTCCAGAATCATTTATGGGGAGGCATTGAATACGCGATAGGTGGACAAAAGAAACTAGATTACAGTAAAGCACATTCAAAATTCTAAAAATTGGGTTGAGCTTGTTGAAATAATGACCAGCAAGCTCAATCTATCTGTTATGCTTAATAAACAATATTTTAAGATTTATTCTTTTTCAGGTTGACCAAATAAATATAATTCAGCATACAGAAAGAAGCTACAGCCCCGAAAGTATGCCATAAAAAATGCGTGCCGATACTCAATATATCCCACTTATCTGCAATTCGAAAAGTTAAAGCAAATATGAAAGCAATCAGGGCAAACCCTACCCATTTGCCATTTTTCCAGTCTGTTTTAATTAAGTAGCCAAACACAGGAAATAAAACCAGCGCAGCCATAAAAGCATAATTAATATTGATAAAAATCTGAAAATCGCCATTGCTAAAGAGCCTTCTTACATAAAATTGAAAAAAGGCATATACCGCTACAATTAAAACGGCAAAGTACCATTTGGTTAGTTTAGAAAGAAAGTAGACACCAGCCGAAAGGCACAAAAGCATAATTGGCATCCAATCCATCATAATAAAGATCGGCCAGCGCCTTAAGCCGTGATAAGTGGTGCCTCCAATCCCACCAATATAGAGCAGCACCAGCGCAATACTTAAAAAAGTATGTTGTTTAAAATTACTCCATAGTTTAATGGTCCAATACACCGCTATAGCCAAAAAAAAACAACTTGTTATGGTATTAAAAGGCTCTGGAAATAACTGGCTTAGATTGGTTTCGGTGTAGATTGTACCACCGTCTGGAGGGTTCTGGTTAAAAGCGCTCATGCTTAAATAACGTAAGTAGAAATTAATTGTTTCATGGATCTATGTAACGATCAAGATGTAAAAATAATTTCATGCTTACATTTCCAACAGGTTAAATATTGATTAACGCTTACCTTACCAATGGTAATTATTTGTACTTTAGTTTTATCTAAGCTATACAATTATGAAACCATTATTGATTCTTTTTTTACTTCTTTCGACAGCTATTTATGCTCAAACACCGCCTCAACCTTATGGTGCAGTACCATCAAAAAGGCAATTGGCCTGGCACGATATTGAAGTTTACGGTTTGATCCATTTTACTCCCACCACTTTCGAAAATAAAGAATGGGGCTTTGGTGATGCTGACCCTAAAATTTTTAACCCGACAAATTTTAATGCCGACCAGATTATTAAAGCCGCTAAAGCAGGTGGTTTGAAAGGGATTATATTAGTAGCCAAACACCATGATGGCTTTGCCTTATGGCCAACTAAAACTACGGAATACAATATCAGTAAAAGCCCGTTCAGAGGGGGAAAAGGAAATTTAGTTAAAGAAGTAGAACAGGCTGTACGTAAAAACGGTTTAAAGTTTGGGGTTTATTGCTCGCCATGGGACAGGAATAATGCACTATATGGTACAGACAAATACCTGGCTATTTATCAGGCACAGTTAAAAGAACTTTACAGCAATTTTGGGGAACTTTTTATGAGCTGGCACGATGGTGCTAACGGTGGCGATGGCTATTATGGTGGAGCAAAAGAAAAACGTTCTATAGACAACACCACCTATTATGATTGGAACAACACCTGGGCAATTACACGTAAAATGCAACCCATGGCGAATATTTTTAGCGACATTGGTTTAGATATCCGTTGGGTAGGCAATGAAGATGGACATGCTGCACCAACCTCTTGGGCAACCTTTACTCCGATGGCCCCGGATGGCAAAAGTGTAGCAGTGCCCGGGCAGGCAAATTACCCGCAAAGCCCTGAAGGGATTAGAAATGGTAAATTCTGGATGCCGGCAGAATGCGATGTTCCTCTGAGAAAAGGATGGTTCTATCATGCCAGCGAAAAACCCAAAACACCTGAAACGTTATTCGATCTGTATTTAAAAAGCGTGGGACGTGGCGCAGGTTTAGATTTGGGTTTAGCACCCGATACCCGTGGACAGCTTCATGATGATGATATAGCTGCACTCAAAACCTTTGGGGATATGGTTAAACATACTTTTGAGAATAACCTGGCCAAAGATGCATCTATTAAAGCGAGCAATAGCAGAGGCAACAAATATGATGTTGCTACACTTCTTGACGGTAAAAAAGGGAGTTATTGGGCTACTCAGGACGATGTCCATCAGGCAAGTTTAGAACTTGATTTGAAAACTGCTAAAACCTTTGATATCATCAGCCTGCAAGAATACATTCCTTTAGGTCAGCGCATAGAGGCTTATACGATTGAAATATTTGAAAACAATGCCTGGAAAAACGTTTACGATGGCACGAGCATAGGCGCTAAAAGGTTAATTAAACTCAATACTCCGGTTACAACTGATAAGGTGAAAATCAACTTTATTAAGTCGCCCGTATGCATTACTTTAAGCGAAATTGGGTTGTACAGAAAATCAGCTTAGTTACCATTTATACTCACTAGAACCTGCTTCGCTCCGAATATTATTAACTTCATTCGTAAGCTGTTCTATTTCATAACGGTATTTCGATGATTCTTCGAGATATTCTTTACGTAAAAGTGAAGAGATTTTGATGGCCAGATTGGTTATTTTGCCATCAAAATCTCTTCGATAGCTTTCTTTTTCTTCCAAATTGAGTTTATGCATTTCGGCAACAATCTGTTTGTTTTTCTGCCAAAGCCGTATACCGTATTGTTCAATTGTTTTTACTTTTTCTGCTTTAGATAAATCGTAAGGAATAGAATAAACCTTATTAAAATCAAATGAATTCTGCTCAAATTGGAACTGTAATTTGTAGAATTTTCTATTTTGATAGTTAGGGGCAAAAATCAAAATAATAGCAGAAAATATCAGCACAACAATGCATGTTAAACCGTATTGCCAATTGGTGGTTATTTTCCATCTCCAAAGTTTTTCATTAAAAAGTATATAACATATTACAAATCCAGAAATTAGCCCACCAATATGAGCGCTATTATCTACTTTACCGTTTATACCATTTAAGAGCATAATAGCCGTAACCAGAATGGTACTAATCAATAAGGACTTATTGGCATTTTTCTCAAAAGCTTTACTTAGGATTAAAGCCATAAAAGCACCGAAAACACCCATAATAGCACCTGATGCGCCAGCCATAAAACCATATTTATGAAAGATGAGACTCACCAAACCACCGCATATTCCGCTAAGTAAATAGGTAATCAAAAATTTAGCCGAACCGAGTTTATGCTCAACCATTAAACCGATATATACCAAAGCATACATGTTAAAAAACAGATGAGACAAACCTAAATGAACAAATTGATGGGTAATTAACCGCCAGTATTGCCCTTCCAAAACCAGTTCGCGGTTATTTGCTCCAATGTTTAAGTAGGCATTGGTAATTACCTCAGGAATAAGAGAATTTTGAGCCCTCAGTTTAAGCACAGCAGCAACAAACAGCAGCGTAAAGCCATAATAAAGTACATTTAAAATTACCAGAACTGGGGTAACTAAATATCCCTTTTGAGGAAAAAAAAGATATAAAATATTTTTAATTTTATTCTTGGCAGTTAATGGCGCTTTGCCAAAATAAGTATCATCCTGAGTAGCAATTAAAGCATGGAACGTAGCTAAACTTTCATCCCAGATATTTTGCAAATGGTACTGGACATATTCAAATTCATGGAAAAATTTTTCAAGATTTAAATCGTTTTTCCCGTAATCGTTAAACCACATCTGGATACCTACGCACTCACTCTTTACTACAGCGAAATTCCCATGGATACGGATAGATACTTCTTCACTATACGATTGAAAAGATATTGGCGTGTAAGCAATTAGCCCGCTTTCTGAGATATGGCTAAGGCTCCACCTTAGATTTTCGATGGCCTGCCGGGCAATGATCAGGTATTTATCTGCCGGAAAATCGGCCAAAGGAATATACTTTTCAATTTTAGGCGAGTAACCCCAACTGATTGACATAGCGCTTTTAGATTTTTTTCGCTACTAAGATAATATAAGGTGATAGATTTTTGCTTTCGAACGGGATAATCTTCGTAAATATTTTTCCGCTTAGCCAAACTGTTTTCTTAAATAGACGAACACCAGCCGATTTCTGGCTTTCATTTTCCAGCCAAACGCTGAATCGACCAAAATAACCCGATTTTACTTCTTTAAGACCAGCCTGCTCACAGATTGATTTCAACAGTGCCGGGTCCATGCTATCGATATTGTGTTTGTCGTAATTTTCTCTATCGAAATTCTTTTGGAACCAACCGTTAATGGCTTTAAAATTCGGCAGCGTGATAAACAAAGTTCCACCTGGTTTTACAAAAGCAATATGGCGGTTAATAATGTCGGCAGTATCATTAAAATGTTCGATTAAACCGCAGCTTAGTACAAGATCATACTGTTTTTCAGGTGTATAATTAAACAGGTCGGTTTCAATAATATGGATATCCTTCTCAGTTAAACGGTTCTTTTCCAAGAGCTCTTTTACCACAGGTGGGTGAACAAAATAATCTAAAAGTGTAACATCAAGTTTGAAATATTTTTTCAGGAACACGGCATAATATCCCGGAAAACCACCCAGCTCGATGGCCGTTTTAACATGATCTTTCCGGATTACATCTGCCAGCTGGGTATGAAATAAATAGTTTGAAGGTAACTGAACCGCGAGTCCTTTTTTACTTTCCCAATAATTTACCCAAAAAGCCCTGTCGGTTAATAAATTTGCCATGTATTAAATAATTCCAATCCCAAAGAAACGGAAAAAATTGGTTAATTGGTTAAAAATTGAATGGCCTATATTGCTGGATTGTTATTTTTTTTATTGCTAATTTAGCAAACAGGCCTATATATTTTATGTCGGTTGCCAACAATATTAACAATCCAACAATAAAACAATCGTTTTAAGATTACCCCTACTTCAGGTCTTTCAAAATCTCAGCCACTGCTTTTTCGAGTTGAGGATCTTTATCGGCCAGGCGATCTTCGAAAGTGTTTTTAACGAAGATATCTGGCTTAACACCTTCTTTCTCAATATTTTTCCCATCCATGGTATAGCAGCCCCATGATGGTAAACGGTAAGAAGAACCATCAACCAAACCTTTGGCAGAGGTAAAAATAATCCAGCGGTAAGTTTCCGTACCAATAATTTTTCCCAGTTTTAGTTGTTTAAAACCTGCGGCCGTCATTTCGGCATCACTTAAAGATTGTTCGTTAATGAGAAGTACAATCGGTTTTGCTGCAGGACCAAAATTACTTTGAGGCGCCAGTTTACCGCCACGGTATTTCCACTGGAGGTAAGGACGCTGAGAAAGGAATTTCAACACATCATCATGCACGTTTCCGCCAGTATTGTACCGTAGATCAAGAATAATGGCTTCCTTATTTTCTTCTTGTGCAACCATATCCAAAAGGAAAGTTTCCAGCTCGCCACTACCCATATTTTTCATATAAGAATAAGCTATGCGGTTGTTGCTCCATTTGTCTACATTTTTATGGTTCTGGCTAATCCACTCATCGTAAAGGTTTCCGCGCAAAGTGCCAGAACTTTCAGGGTGTACATTTACATAAACATCTTTTCCATTGCGTTTAAATGTTAACGTCATTTCCCGATCCAATGATGGCTTACTGAAATAATAATCACGGTCTATTTTTTCATCTACCTTAACGCCGTTCACTTCTGTTAAAATATCCCCAGCTAAAATATTTGTTCCGGTACGGGCAGCATTACTTTTAGCAGCAATACGTTCTACCTTTAAAGGGTTTTCGTTATCGAAGATGATCCCTGTTTCATTGGTAATGTAATTAAGGTTTTTGCGTTCCTCTGCACCTGCACTATTAAAACCCATGTGCGAAGAATTAAGCTCTCCAAGCATATCATTCAATAAAATCCTTAAATCGCTCCGGTTGTTTACATAAGGCAAATAAGTGGCATAACGTGTTCTCATTTTATCCCAATCTACACCATGGAATTTTTCATCGTAGAAATTTTCATCCAACCCCACCCAGGTTTCGTAAAACATCTGGTTAAATTCTGCATTTAGGTTTCTTGTAAATTTATAACCATGTTCTACCCGATCAAGTTTATTTCCCTCTAATGAATACTTGTTGATTGCTCCACGTGATAAAACGAAGAATTTATCACCCGATGAGATAATCGAATAATTGTCGCCATCAGCAACTTTTTCGGTTTTATTGGCTTCGAAAGGTTCGATAGTCGTACGGTAAAGTCCTGGCGCACCTCCTTCATGGTTAGATGAATAAAACACATAGGTTTTATCGCCCTTGGCAAAAACATCAGTTCCATACTGACCTCCAAAAGAAGGCCCAACCAGTTCTATCCTGTCTAAAATATCCTGCGTATTAATGGTAATTACATTTGCCGGTTTTGGAGTAGGCTTAACATCCGTTTTCTTTTTAGTTGTGTCTGCTTTTGCTTTTTTATCATTTTTAGGCGCAGTAATAGCAGGTTTAACATCTGTTGGTGCTGGCTTGGTTTCTTTAAACAGATCGTCGAATTTATCAGAACGATAAGGCTCATCGTAATTATTTAAGGCCATGCGGTAAATATGTGCATTCTGCATACCGGTTGGGTAAGAAGGTTTGGTACGTGCACTGGTAAAGAAAATATACTTTCCATCCGGCGACCATGCCGGTCCGGTTTCGGTAACGCCGGTATTGGTTAAGTTAATGGTTTTATTATTTTTAATGTGATGCACCATAATATCCTGTTCAAAATTCCGATAGACCGTGAAAAGCACATATTCATCATTTGGCGAAAAACCTGGCGTTGAGCTTTGTATGGCCCAAAACTCGTCAGTCACTATAGTTTTAGCATCGAAAGTTTTAAGATCCATGAGCTTAAGCTCGTTCCTGCCACTTAAATACACTGCCATGGTTTTGGTTTTGTTCAAGGTGATATCGCGTACGTTTGCTTTATCTTTTGTAAGCTGTTTAACAGCACCTTTTCCATCACCCGTAATGGTAAACCAGTTCTGATAACCATTAGTGGTTTGACTAAATAAAATTGTTTTATTGTCGGCCAGCCATTTACACTCCAAAGCACGTTCGCCGCTATTGGTAATTTTCCGGATAAACTTTCCATCAGCATCACTTACAAACACGTCACCTCGCGAAATAAAAGCCATCTTTTTTCCATCAGTAGAAACATCAAATGCCGAAATATTTCCGCGGACATCGTACTCCTGCTCTTTACTCAATACCTGATTCCGTGAGGTATTAATATTGATTTTCTCAGCTTTCTTCGAAGCTACGTCATAGGTATACAATTGATAGTCTTTCTCAAACACGACTGTAGTTCCATTGGCCGAAACAAAAGGTCGTTTAATGGAAGTATCAAAACTGGTTAAACCAGTTTTTTTACCATTGATAAAAGTATAAAGGTTGTATTCATCATTTCCTTCGTCCGACACAAAAAAGATATTGCCTTTTTGATCTACACTCGTCCAGAAATCTTTCCCAATGTAATCAGTATAACGTTTGTAACTTTTGGTTTTTGGGTTATATGATTGAATATCTGGATTATAAGCACCTTTATAATGTTTACGGTTGGTGAAACGGTAGCTCTCCCAGGTATCGTTAAAAAACAGTTCTCCCGTTGGCGATTCGGCAATATGGTGCGTAGTATTGAAATAATTATCAAACAACCGGACAGCAGTACCACCATTGACGCTTACTTTATAACTCGAAAAGGAGTTGTACCGGCCAGACGTAAAATAAATTGTTTTCGAATCCCAGCTCCAGTTATCTACTTCATCACTGGCATCATTAAAAGTTAACTGTTTAATATCACCTCCTGTTAATGGCATTAGATAAATATCATAATTGCCAAACTGATTGGAAGAAAAGGCAAGCCACTTACCGTCGGGAGATATTTTCGGGTTAATTTCTTCTCCCTGCATAGCGGTAATACGCGATGCTACACCTCCTTTTACCGGAACTTTCCAAATGTCTCCGTCGTAACTGAATACTATTGCTTGCGCATCGGGCGTTAAAGCAGGGTACGCCGCAAAGTAGGTCTGACCTTGGACAAATGAATAAATAGGCAGTAAAAATGCGAGTGTCGCAAGCGATTTTAGCAGGGATTTGATCATGATTTATTTGTTTGGCTTAGGATGCCTGAAGTCGTCATGTTTAAATAATCATTAAGTTCAAATATGATTACCTAAACATCAAAGGCTCCATCCTACAATTAAAAGCAATAAAAATATTAGGATGAAATTACGCAACAGATTTTATATTCGTAAACAATAAAATGTATTTTTGATTGATTTGAAAGTAGTACACCTAAATACCTACGATGGAAATGGCGGAGCAGGACGAGCCTGTTTGCGTTTAAGTGATGCCCTAAAGGCAAGTGGAATCGATTCGAAAGTATTGGTTTACTATAAATTTGGCCAAAACCCAAACATTGATACCTTTAGCAAATCGCCCCTGCAGAAAGCAAAAGCCGTTTACAATATCTTATCCGAAAGGTATTATGCAAAATGGCTGAGCAAATCAGTAAAAACGCCATTTAGTTTGCAATGGTTTGGCCGTTCGGTCATTAACCATCCCGACGTTAAAAATGCTGATATTATCCATTTGCATTGGGTAAACCACGGTTTTCTTAATCCTAAATTTTTAGCCCAGCTTGATGAACTGGAAAAACCGATTGTGTGGACTTTTCATGATAGCAATGCTTTTACCGGCGGATGCCATGTGCGTTATGGCTGCGAAAACTTTCATCACCAATGTGGCAATTGCCCGATTTTAAAAATCAGCGGGAAGAACGATATCTCGCATAAAACCTGGTTACGCAAACAAAAAGCCTATACTGAATTAAATTTTCATATTGTGGCGCCGAGTAAATGGATGGCGGCATCAGTAAAGTTCAGCAGTTTATTGGGCACCAGGAAAGCTACTGTAATTCCAAACACTATTGAAACAAAAATTTTCAAACCTTATGTTAAATCAGAGGCCAAGAAAATCCTAAAGATCAATCCGCATAAATTTGTTTTGATGAGCGGTTTTATGCCTTCAAAAAACGACAAACATAAAGGAACCCCCTATTTGATCGAAGCTTTAGAAATTCTTTCGCGCAGGGCAGGTATACAAAAAGATAATATTGAACTGGTTATTTTCGGGAATAAGGAAAATGCCGAAATGCCAGAATTCCCTTTCAAAACCACATTTTTGGGTACCATTAATAAAGATGACCATTTAGCGAAATGTTATTCTGCAGCTGATGCTTTTATTACACCTTCTCTTGAAGATAATCTACCCAATACCGTAATGGAAAGCCTGGCCTGCGCTACCCCTGTTGTTGCCTTTACCACAGGAGGGATTCCGGATATGGTAAAACACATGCATAATGGTTACCTGGCTGAGTATCAAAATGCCGAAGATCTGGCAAACGGCATCGAGTGGTTGTACCACCGCCCAAATAAAGAAGATATCCAAAAAGCAGCAAGATTGAGTATTTTAACCGATTTCTCTGAAGAAGTTATTGCCACAGAACACATCCATCTTTACGAAACACTGATTGATTTACAGCCAAAATAACTCAATATCTTAATAATTTACAGTTCTATTTAAAATTCGGTTGGCAAAATTTTATTTTCTTTTATACAAATAAAATTTTGGTCAATCTTTATTAAATTTATAGCGACTGAAACTGTTTAATGGAAAGCATCGCAAATTATTCTGAAAGTATTAAGGCATTAAAATCGGCTATTTTATCAAGCCGGTATAAAGCTGCTACTTTAGTAAATAAAGAACTTTTGCTGCTCTATTTTACAGTGGGCAAATTCATTTCGGAAAAGGTAGAAAAAGAGAAATGGGGCGCCAAAGTGATAGATAATCTTTCTAATGATTTACAGTTAGAGTTACCAGGCTTAAGAGGATTTTCAGGCACAAATATTAAACGGATGAGGTTCTTTTTCGAATCATGGAGAGAACAAATCTTAATTAGTCCGTCACTGACGGACCAATTACAAATAATTGATATTGAGCACATTGAATTTAGACCGTTAGTGACGGACCAATTGGAAAAGACATTTTTCAACATCAGTTTTACCCACCACATTGAAATTCTACAGAATTCACAATCGGTTGAAGAAAAGATATATTATATCCAAAAGGCAGCTATCGAATTTTGGAGTGTTGGTACCTTAAAGCACCAACTCAAAAATAAATCATTCAGTAACTCCGGCAGTTTACCGAATAACTTTTTAAAAACGATTTCTAACGAAGAGATAAGGAACAAAGCGCTACAATCTTTCAAAGATGAATACCTGTTGGATTTTATTAATATAGAAGATACTGACGAGCAAGATGAACGGGTTTTAGAAAGTGGAATAGTACAGAATATTAAAAAGTTTTTAATGTCGCTAGGAACCGATTTTGCCTTTATTAGCAATCAATATAGGTTAATTGTTGAAGACGAAGAATATTTCTTAGACCTTTTGTTTTTTAACCGCCGTTTACAATGTTTGGTTGTTTTCGAACTAAAAACCGGAAAATTCAAACCTGAGTACCTGGGCAAAATGAATTTCTATTTATCTGCTCTTGATGAATATGTTAAACAACCACATGAGCAGCCATCAATCGGCATCATACTTTGCAAAGAAAAGAAAAACAAAATTGTAGAATTTTCATTCCGCGATTTTAACAAAGCAATGGGTGTTTCTACCTACAAAACCAGTGCAACATTACCTAAAGCATTTAAAGGTTTAATCCCAGATGCTGAAACCTTTAAAAAACTAATGGATTAACCCATGTCCAAATTAACAATCATCACCATTGTATATAATAACGTTCGCGATATCGAACGTACCATTCAATCTATCCTTAAACAGACCTATAAAAAAATCGAATATATTGTAATAGACGGCGCATCAACTGATGGTACGCTGCAGGTTGTTGAGCGTTACAAAGATCAGATTTCGAAAATCGTATCAGAACCCGACAAAGGCATTTATGATGCTATGAACAAAGGTTTAGCCCTGGCAACAGGCGATTATGTTTTGTTTATGAATTCTGGCGATGAGATTTATGACGAGCAAACAGTAGAAGATGTTTTTGCCTCTGCTCCCGGTGCCGATATTTACTACGGGGAAACGGAAATGTACAATGATAAATGGGAAAATCTTGGCCGCAGAAGACACGAAGCACCCGAGGAATTTGATTGGACCAGCTTTAAATACGGCATGAATATAAGCCATCAGGCCATTTACATCCGCCGCAGTATTATTACTTCTTACGACTTAACCTATAAATATAGTTCAGATATTGATTGGATTATCAAAGCAGCAAAAAAGGCATCTAATATCGTTAATGTTCACCGGTACGTAGCTAAATACCTGGTTGGTGGCATGAGCAAGAAAAAACACCGCGAGAGCTTAAAAGAGCGGTTTAAAATCTTCAACAAATATTATGGCCTAGTACCGAATATCTTTAATCATATTATCATTGCAGGTAATTTAGCCTTATATTTTGTTAAACACCGTAGGACAAATGATTAGCTTATGAATGAAGAAATTAACGAGCTACTCTCTATCTATGAACAGGAAAAAAAATTAATCGAGTCTATAATTGAAGAAGACCGGATTGACAATGATTATAAAGCAATTCGTATAAATTCTAAAAATCTAAATAGGATACAACGCCAGATTGCATTGATTAAATCATTAATTGATCCATATATACAAGAAAAAGAACAATTAAAAAGAACAATCGATTTTTTCGTTAAAAAAAGTGAGCTGGAAGAATCTAATGAGTACAGAACTCACATGCTTGCTCAGATTGACGAGAAATTAGACCAACTAAATAGTTATAAACCGGGTTATTTTAACGATGGACAAGAGTTTGATGATGCTATATTTGATTTGGTAGAACAGAAGATTGAAGGATTTATTTTCAACTTGAAAAAAGAAAATAAATTGGCCCTATTGTTTAAACGCAAGGATAAAGAAATTTTGTTATCAGTTACCAATATTAAAAAGCTTAAAAAACAGCACATCTTAGATAAAAACTCCAGGACTATACTTAAATCAATCGGTTTTAAAGAAGAAAAGCATCTTGATTCACTAGTTTTTACTTATAGTTTGGATAATTTTAAAAATGCTATTTTTATCAAAACTATTGTTAGCAGAGTAGTTTTTGATGCATTCTATTTTCAAGAACTCGACAAGAAAACAACAATTGAGATTTTCTAGTAATCTCAAATTTCTGAAACAATAATTTCCCTCAACTGTCTTTAATACATCACCTATTAAAAATATTAAAGATTATGGGACAATTAAGTAACCGCACTATTGCTGTACTTTCAGAAAGCGGATTTGAAGAAGTAGAATTAACCGAACCAGTTAAAAGGTTAAAAGAAGAAGGAGCTACCGTTCACATTATCTCCTCAAAAAGTGGAAAAATAAAAGCCTGGGATCAAGACCACTGGTCGATAGAAGTTGATGTAGATAAAACCATTGCAGAAGCAAATGCTGATGATTACAACGGATTACTTTTACCAGGTGGCGTAATCAATCCAGATCAATTACGTGTTAACGAAGACGCCCTGGCTTTTGTAAAAACATTCTTTGCCGATGGTAAACCAGTTGCCGCCATTTGCCATGGTCCACAAACTTTGATTAATGCAGATGTAGTGCAGGGCAGAAAATTAACTTCAGTAAAAAATATTTCGCAGGACCTGATCAATGCCGGCGCGATATGGTCAGACGAAGAAGTAGTGGTTGATCAAGGTTTGGTAACGAGCCGTACACCAAAGGATTTACCTGCTTTTAACGATAAAATTGTAGAGGAATTTGCCGAAGGTGTTCACGAAGGGCAGCATGCCTAAAAACTTTGGACGCTCTTTCTAGATTCACTCAAAAACGGTTGGCAATTTGCCAGCCGTTTTTCTTTTAGGGCTATTTTTTGTGTCATCAGATGTTACCATCTGACGGATAAATTTATTTTGATTTTTTCAGTGTCTGATAGTAACATCCAACACCACTTATAGCTTTACCTGCCTGATGATATTTTTTATATTCAGTTCAATAATATCCGTCATGGTTTTACAGCGCAAATAATTCTTATCCTTAAAATAATCGCTCATGCCCTGTTTTAGCAAAGCAATGTTTTCCGGTGTGGTGAGTTCTTCTTTGTTCGAAACATCGCGGAGATCAGTTAATCGATGACGCTCACTCCTTACCCGGTGCACAATAGACGAGCGTTCTTCCTGTTGGTACTGTAATACGGTTTTCTCTGTCAATTGCTCCATGCTCATTTTTACATAAGGCAAATTTTCTTTAAAAAACTGTGGAAGGTAAACCTTTAAATTTCCTTCATAAAACTGTTGATCAAAATCTATTGCCCTGATGCGGAACTGGATATCATCAAAATCGGGGGTAATCTGTACCACGAAGTTATAAGCACGCATATCGCCCAAAAGCATAATCAAACAACGCTCGTTAAACTTTACAAACTCTTTTGCAATACGCGTAGGATTAAACTCTGGCGTATACAATTGTCCTTTGGTAAAAACATCTCCTGGAATTCCTGCGATGTGCTCTTCTACCAAAGTATCACCATCAACCAGGTAATTTACCTGATTTGGCGAAAGGATTTCTTCCATTTCCAGGCCATAAATGCGCGAAGCATCAGCTTTTTTAATATAGAAATAATCGTACACATCATTTAAACGGTTTACGATACGGATGCGGAAGGGATGTGTATTTCCAAAGGTGCAATATTCAATTTTATCGATGTATTTATGCTCTACAATCCGTAGGTTACCCGATGCTTTTAAGTTGGCATAAATTTCTTTTAAGCCATCATGCAATCTTTCAATTAAATCCTGCGCATAAATTGGCCCTTCCCAAAGCGAATCTTTACCAAATTTATCCATTAAAGGAAAAGCTTCGTTAAATTGCATCAGGTCTTTATAACCGATGGGCAATTTGGCTTCGCGTTGGTAAGTGCGCAAATATTTCTGCAAAGCAGGTGTAACCGGAAAAATCGGCTTCTTTTTTGAAATTTTTACATCGTTGTTTTCCATGTATTTGCAATGTACTATTTTAAAAAATTAACCGCAAAGGACACCAAGTTTTACGCAAAGTATGCAAAGTTCTATATCGTAATGTGCCCTTTGCGCCAATTTCTTAGTGCACTTTGGGGTTAAGACCTAGGATAGCTAAATGGCAAAGCACTTAAATACCTGCTGATTTTCCTATAAGGATAATTACCAGCCCCGTGATCGGCGAACTGTACAATAATGGTATTCGTTTTTGGATCAATATACAGTCTTTGCCCCAGCATACCCTCAGCAGTATAATCTCCCTTATCCCCTTCCTGCGGAATCCACCAAAGGTAATGATGAGCTGATTTTTGCCAGCCTTTTGCCGATGCTGGTTTTTCAGCACCAATATTTATAGATTGATTTACCCAATCTTCCGGCACAACCTGCTTCCCATGATATTTCCCCTTAGTTAAATACAAACGCCCGATTTTAGCAAAATCAATAGCGGTTACCTGGAAACGGCTGGCAGTATTGGTTAAACCGTCTACCTGATCTAATCCCCAGGTGGCGTTATATTGCGTACCGATCTGCTTCCACACATTGGCTTCAAAATACTGCGCAACCGATTTACCCGTTGCCTTCTTTAAAACCCAGCCCAATAAAATCGGATCGATACTTTTATACAACCAAACCGTACCTGGCTTATTTACCAGTTTAACTTTCATCAACTGCGCCTTCATATTATCAGTATAATAATATTTGGCTTCGTCCGAGAAAAATGCCTTTACAATCCCACCTAAAGCATCCTGAAATTCAAGCCCTGATTTCATATCCAGGAGGTTTTTTAAAGTAATTTGGGCAAAGGCAGGGTTCGATTTTAATTCAGGAATGTATTTTGTTACTTTATCATCTAAGCTTTTAATACTGTGATCTGCCAATGCCTGACCGATAGCAATAGAAATCATACTCTTAGCTCCCGAAAATATACTCGTTAAGGTACTATCGCTATAACCCTTATCATATCGCTCATATAAAACACTATCATTCCTGATGACGATAAAAACATTGACCTGTCCATTTTTTAAATAGTCTTTTAACGGAATAGAATGGTTATTTCCATCTAATACATGAAGCGTATCCAGATCGTCGCGTTGTCTTGGAGGTCTGATAAAATGAAAAGCCGAATCACTTTTACGCGAAACTTCCTGTGGAAAAATTTTATAAGTTTCGGCGCCGGGTGTTCTATACCTTAACACCCTTCTGAGGTATGGTTTCCAGAGCAGGAGCGCAAAAAGCAATAAAAAGAAGGAATATATCAGGGTTAATAATGTCTTTTTAAAGGTTTTCATTTGTAGTTTAAAAATGATATCTAAATAAATTAATTAGATGTTAAAATTGTTTATTATTTTGTATTTGATTAAAAATCCTCAGTCAATTATTTTTTCACTTTCAGACCATAATTAAAGCTATGAGCTATCTAAAATATAATTGTGATGAAAATTCCCTTTTAATTCATAAAGGTGCTACTCAATTCAAAAAAAGCGAAGTCAAAATAGACCAAGAAACCTATATTATACCTAAAGAATATAAATCAGCTAAAATAAATGATTTTCTATCTAAGCACGAATTAATTGGATTTAATGGGGAACTTAAATTTAAAAAGTTATTAGATGATAACAAAATACCTTATTTATACATTGGTCAGGGGGCATATGGCATAGAAAAATCAAAAACGTTATTAGATCACTCCGAATCCAAACGCCCAGATTTTTTATTGAACATTAAAGACCTTGGTACGATTCTCTTTGATGTTAAATGTAGAGCTAAAATGAATTGTGCCAATAACAAAGAAGCTTTTTTTGCTTTGTTTATTTCTGAAATTAACGCCTTGCTCGAATTACAAAAATCTGTGCAAATGCAGGTTTGGATCGCATTTATAGAAAGAGATGAAAATGAAGATCTTAAAGATTGCTTCCATTTTATATCAATATCTAACCTTTATAAATTTCTCGAAGAGATTCAAAAAGACAATTCTTTCCAACAAATAAAAGTTTTGAGAATCCCCAATCAATTTTTGAAAAAAATAGGCAAAAAAATATCTTTTAGCGTCGGACACGTTGATTTTTCTCCGAAGATAATCCAAAAATCTATCCAAATACATTTAGAACTGATGGAAAATTTAAAAAATCAAATCATAATGTTTATACGAAACAATAAATGCTACAAGTCTAATATTGGTCGTGAAATTATCAAAAACACTATGAAAACCTACTACAGTAAAGAGGTAGACGCATGTACTAATACCCTTATTAATGACAAGGTTATTTTACATTCAAAATATAAGCATTTAAGCCTGTTTTAACATTTCATTTTTGCTAAATATAAGTTCCGTTTTGGGCTTGTATTTCCATCTTTTATGACTCCACAACCAATAGGCGGGTTCTTCGTTAATCATCTGCTCCAGAAAGCGGGTATGCAATTCGGTGATTTCAAATTCAGCCGTGTCTGCCGGGTTTAAACACAATGGAATACAATCTACACTGTAAAAACCACGTTTAAGCACATTTATTTTGAAATAGAATATCGGTTGACCAGTACGTTTCGCAATTTTCTCAATCCCCAATTGTACCGAACTGGGCTGGTGCATAAAAGTAGTCCAGTAATGTGATTCATCTTTCGAAGGTGCCTGATCATTACCAAAACTGAAGATACTCGGTGTACCTTTACTGGCCTGCAATGCCCGCATGGTCCGCCGCATGGCAATAAGTTTATTCCCGAACCTGCTCCTCACTTTTTTAAACCAGTTATCGAATACGGGGTTGGTTAAAGGTTTGTAAATAGGATAATGATCAGCCTGAAAATTGAGTCCGATACCCAGCGTGCCCCACTCCCAGTTACCGTAATGTGCCGAACAGATCAATACGCTTTCGCCACGATCTAAATAGGCCTGAACCTGAGTTTTGTTTTTAAAAATGAAACGCTTTTCTATTTCTTCCTTTGAGATACTGTTCATTTTTACAACCTCAAATATCAGCGAAGCCAGGTAGCGGTAAAAACGTTTTTCAATAAGAACAATTTCACTTAATGGTTGATCAGGAAGGGCATTTAACAGATTTTCCCTCACCACTTTCCGACGGTAGCCGAAAACAAAATAAAGCACTAGATAAGCCCCATCGGCCAGCATGTATAAAACTGATATTGGAAACAGAGATAATACGCCTAAAAAAAATATTCCCAAATGGGAAATCCCCTTTTTAATCATACCAGAATTAGTTGAATTGCTAAATTAAAAAGCAACGCAAAGAATTATGCCACAAAAATGTTAGATTTTAAGTTAGGGATACAAAAAGTAATTTAGACCATCGCATCCATCACATTCTGATTCCTTGCCATCACTTTATGAATTTTCTGCTCAGGTTTATATTTCCACCTCCTGTGGCTCCACAACCAGTAAGCCGGCGCTTCTTTGATCATGTCTTCCAAAAAGTGAGTATGCATTTCAGTGATTTCAAATTCGGCAGTTTCAGCCGGATTTAAACAGATCGGCACACAGTCTACTTCGTAATAGCCCCTTTTTAAATGATTGATTTTTAGGTAAAAAACAGGACGATTGGTTTTTTTTGCAATTTTTTCTACACCCAATTGTATCGATGATTCCTGGTTTAAAAACATAGTCCAGTAGTTCGATTCGTCCTTAGAAGGCGCCTGATCACTTCCAAAAGTAAACATGGTCGCCTCATTTTTACTCGCCTGTATCGCCCTTAAAGTTTGGCGCATAGCCACCATGTGGTTACCGAATTTACCTCTCATGTTCAGGAACCAATTATCAAAGGCATCGCTGCTCAAAGGTTTATAAATGGGGTAATGCTCGCCAGAGAAATTTAAACCAATCGCCATACAAACCCATTCGTAATTGCCATAATGCGATGAGCAAAAGATTACGCTTTCGTTATTTTTAAGGTAAGCTTCAACCAGATCGACATTTTTGAATTTTACCCTTTTACTAAGCTCTTTTTTGGAGATGCTTTTCATTTTAATCACTTCGATAAAAAGTGAAGCCAAAAATTTATAGAACCGTTTTTCTATCGCACAAATTTCAGTAGTGGTTTTCTCTGGAAAAGCATTAAGCAAGTTTTCTTTAACCACTTTTCTACGGTAGCCAAAAACATAAAAAATTAATACATAGAAAGCATCTGCCAATCTATATAAAATGAATAGCGGCAAAAGAGAGAGCATATTTAATAAAAATATACCCACCTTGGATAATCCTTTATTAATCATAATTGAGACGATTTGTTTGCTTGGTAAAATGCAAAATTAAAGTCTGCACCAAAACGAATTGCCATCAAATTGTTAATTTTTTACTCCTATAAGTTTTATGAAAAACTACTGACAAAAAAGCATTAAGCTGATTAATAATAACACTAAGGAATAATCACTTACCTCAAACTACTTCCGAGTTTATGTATTTCATTTACCCACTTTATTCTCTGTTTTTGTGTAGATTTTTTAATGATTCCTACGTAGGTGATTTTAACCGGACTTATCCCACAAAACTGAAGTACACTTTTTTTTAACTGGTTAACGCTTGGCCGACCAAAAAACAGGCGGTAATACCATGCGGGCTGGTCTAAAGTAGTAATGATCCGGGCTGTTTTCTCACTAAAAAGTTTATCCCACCAAACACTGTTTTCGCGGTACCTAAAGGCGATGCCGGGTAGAAACAAGCGGTCGATAAATCCTTTCATTAAGGCGGGCATGCCGCCCCACCAAACAGGATGAACCCAGACCAAATGATCAGCAGCTTTTATTTTTTCTAAACTCGCTAATAAATCAGGCTCCAATTCCATGCGCTGCTGGTAACCGAAAGCAAGGTTAGGATTAAAAATTAAATCGCCAATGTGGATTAATGAAACCGTGGCACCCGCTTCCACCGCCCCTTTATAATAAGCTTCTGCCAGGGCAAAATTGATGCTTTTTTTATGTGGATGCCCGTTTAGGATTAAAATATTTTTCATGTTGCTATTATTACAACACAAAATTAACCCCGATCTTTTGCTCAACAGGCAGACAAATGTCCTTAAATAATTTCTTTGCGGAGCCGGCTTAAGTGCCTCGGGGTAATGGCCAGAAACGACGCCAGATATTTTACAGGTATTTTTTTAATATAGTCGGGATAATTTTTGAGAAGCTCCAGATAGCGCTGTTTAGCCGCATCTTTCTGGTACATAAAAATCCGCTTTTCTAAATGCAGGTATTGCTGCTCAGCTATAGTTTTTAGCAACTTTAATCCATTTATACTGGATGCAGCTAAATCATCAATCACTTCTTTTTTGATAATCAGCAAATCTACAACACTCATTGCCTGGATATTCTCTACGGTTGGGTTTCCGGTAATCAGAGAGGAATAAGCCGTCATAAACTGACTGGGAAAAGTAAGGCAATAAGTATATTCTTCTGCACTGGCCGAAGTATAATAAGAACGCAGAATACCCGATTTTATGATAGCTATTTCCTTACATATCTTACCCTCCGTGATAAAGAATTCTCCTTTTTTTAATGCCCTTGGTATAGCATTAGCTGTAAAAACATCAATTTCTGCCGGAGAAAGAATATTAAAGGATTGAAGGTAAGTTTGCATGATAAAAATTTTGCACGGGCAAGATAAGCAAAACTTAAGGAACCTATTGCCACATCCTTAACGAACCTAAACCTTATTGGAGCGGTATCACCCGATTCTTCATCGGGTATTTAGCGGAAAGAAGGACTGACAATAAAAAATGTAATGTAACTGCTTTACTCATCATTTTTATCACTAACTAAACACAAACTAATCCTGGGAGAACTGTTATTATTTCATCATTATTACTTAAGAGTTGACACCTTTCGGGGCCTGTTTAAAATTAAAGTCGTCAACTCTGATCAAACCTTTTAAACACAAAAAGCCCCGATTTACATCGGGGCTATATTAATCTTTATTTTTAAGTCCCCTTTAGGGGATTTATTGGTCTAAGCGAATTGCTTTCCTTTAACTTTACGTTCTTGCTCAGTTAAGAAAATTTTACGTAAACGCATGCTTTGCGGTGTAACCTCGATATACTCATCAGCCTGGATATATTCCATCGCTTCTTCTAAAGAGAATTTAATTGCCGGAGCAATACGGGTGTTATCATCAGTACCAGAAGCACGCATGTTGGTTAATGCTTTACCTTTTACCACGTTTACTACTAAATCGTTATCACGAATGTGCTCACCCATAATCTGACCTTCGTAAACATCAGTTCCCGGATCGATGAAGAAACGGCCTCTATCTTGTAACTTATCGATTGAATAAGCTGTAGTTTGACCCTTTTCCATTGAAACTAATACACCGTTTAAACGACCAGGGATTGTACCCTTCCAAGGCTCGTAAGCTTTGAAACGGTGAGCCATAATTGCCTCACCTGCTGTAGCAGTTAAAACGTTATTACGTAAACCAATGATACCACGCGCAGGGATTTCGAACTCCAAGTGTTGTAAATCGCCTTTTGGCTCCATAATTAATAACTCGCCTTTACGCTGAGTTACCAATTCGATTACTTTACCAGAAACTTCTCCCGGAACATCAACAATTAAAGTTTCAATCGGCTCATGTTTTTTACCATCAATTTCTTTAATGATAACCTGAGGCTGACCTACCTGAATCTCATAACCTTCACGACGCATCGTTTCAATTAATACCGATAAATGGAGAATACCACGGCCATAAACCAACCAAGCATCAGGAGAAGCTGTTTCAACAACTTTTAAAGCTAAGTTTTTTTCCATCTCTTTGTATAAACGTTCTTTAATACGTTGAGAAGTTACTAATTTACCTTCTTTACCAAAAAACGGAGAGTTATTGATGGTAAACAACATGTTCATCGTTGGCTCATCAATGCTGATTACCGGTAATTGTTCTGGTGCTTCAAAATCAGCGATAGTATCACCAATATCAAAACCATCAATACCTACAACTGCACAAATATCACCAGAGCTTACTTCAGTAGCTTTAACCTTACCTAAACCTTCGAAAGTATAAAGTTCTTTTACTCTTGATTTAACAACTTTGCCATCGCGTTTAATTAAAGTAACCGGTTGGTTTTCTTTAATAGTACCGCGGTGTACACGGCCAATTGCGATACGACCTACGAAAGATGAATAATCTAACGAAGTGATCTGCATCTGTAAAGTACCGTCGTTAATTGGTGCAGGTGGAATGTTAGCCACAACCGCATCTAGTAAAGCGAAAATATCAGTAGTTGGTACTTTCCAGTCTGTACTCATCCATCCTTGTTTAGATGAACCGTAAATAACAGGAAAATCCAATTGCTCTTCAGTTGCTTCAAGGTTAAAGAACAATTCGAAAATCTGCTCATAAACCTCTTCCGGGCGACAGTTTTCTTTATCCACTTTGTTTACAACCACAATCGGTTTTAAACCAAGGGCTAAAGCTTTTTGTGTTACGAAACGTGTTTGAGGCATTGCACCTTCAAAAGCATCGCAAAGTAAAAGTACACCATCGGCCATTTTCAAAACACGCTCTACCTCACCGCCAAAATCCGCGTGACCAGGTGTATCGATAATGTTAATTTTTACATCTTTGTATTGAACTGATACGTTTTTAGACACGATTGTGATACCACGCTCACGCTCTAAATCGTTGTTATCCAATATCAACTCTCCTGTTTGTTCGTTGTCACGAAAAATAGAACAAGAGTGTAAAATCTTATCAACCAAAGTGGTTTTACCGTGGTCAACGTGTGCTATAATAGCTATATTTCTAATCTTTTGCATAAAATGCGCCTCAAATTTGGCGCAAAGATAGTGTTTAGAAATGGATTTTCTACTATATCGCTCACTATTTAATACGATGATAATGTTGCAATTATCTCACTTTTAAATAGAAAGGCAGAGCAATTCTTTTTTCAATCCATTACAGGTTCGAACCAAATGTTTTAAAAAACATAATCTTTAAATTAGCCGCGGTAAATTAAAACACCTGCCAATTTATAATTACAGATGAAAATTGAAACGCATACCATAAACAACATCAATATTGCAGAAGTCATTTCGGAAGAAATTATTATTAATGACGCAGCAGATGGCTTAGACTTATTGGGGAACCTATATTACCAGGGTTTTGATAAAATCATCATCCACAAACAAAATATCACCCCCGATTTCTTCGACCTGAAAAACGTAATAGCAGGAGAAATTCTTCAAAAATTTTCAAATTACCGGGTAAGCCTCGCAATTATTGGCTATTTTAGCTCATATCAAAGCAAAAGTATCAAAGATTTTATTTACGAGAGCAATAAGGGCAAACATATTAATTTTTTAGGTTCGACAGCTGAAGCTTTGACAAAGCTAGCTGGATGAAATTTATTATGTGCTTAACCAATCCTCGTAAGAAATTACACCTAACTCTGGCCTTGCCTTTCCTTCTAAAATAGCAATAAATTCTAATGCATGCCCATCAGGATCATTAAAATAAATAGCCAGGGCAGGCATCCAAGCGAAAACCATTGGCTTGTGATTTCCATTGTTAAGAAAATTATAAGGCTGAAGATTTTTAGATTCAAGAAATTGAACTGATTTGTTCAGCACATCATTCACATCGCAACGAAAAGCAAAATGCCTGATGTCGATTTCTGCCTTTGGTTTCTCCCAAATTCCCAACATGGCTTCCTGCGGTTTTCCGATCCAGAAAAAGGCAATTTTGCGTTCTTCTTCATAGTGGCATTGTGTTAAACCTAAAACATTGCGGTAAAAATCGATTGATCTTTCTAAATCCTCTACATAAATGTGCGTTTCAAATAATCCTTTTATCATGCTGTCAAGGTAGGGATAACTTATAGCCGTGAAAAATCATGTTTTTCAATATCAGTATCAATAAAATCGATAGGCAAATTATTCTGTAGATTGGGTTACCAGGAATGCTACTTTTGTATTAATTGTAGAAAGGAGATTGGAATGAACAAAAGGAGTTTAAAATATACAGGTAGATTTTTAATTGTTTTTATCGCATTGATTGGGATTTACTTCTTCACTGCATTTTGCTGCTCGCGTATTACCATAAATGCCAATCCAACAAATGCTAAAGAAGTTGCCATATATATTATGACCAATGGCGTGCACACTGATATTGTGGTTCCGGCTGTTAGCGCCGAAATGAACTGGACAAAAGAAATCAGTTATCAGAATACTTTAGAAGCCGATAGCAGTTACCGATACCTGGCCATGGGCTGGGGTGATAAAAAATTCTACCTGGAAACACCCGAATTTTCAGATCTTAAACTAAGCAATGGCCTACGGGCAATATCCGGACTAAGCACATCGGCCATGCACACCACCTATTACAAAAACATACGGGAAGATGCCAGCTGTAAAAAAATCATGATTAGCCGTGCGCAATACAAACAACTTATTGGCTATATCTTAAATAGTTTCAAAAATGGTGCAACGGGCCGTTTGATCAGTGTCAAATCGAACATCCATTATGATATTGGCGATGCTTTTTATGAAGCAAAGGGAAGTTACAGCATTTTTAAAACCTGCAATACCTGGGCCAATGCGGCTCTTAATTCGTGTGATCAAAGAAGCTGCTTATGGACAATATTTGATACGGGTATTTTTTTGAAGTATAAATAGCCATGCGAACGATCGTCATTCCCAACTCGATTGGGAATCTTAAAGCGCTTGTATTACGATTCCCGCATGCGCGGGAATGACGACCATACTAATCAATTCTATCACTAAACCTCAAATGCCCAATCTAAAAAGGCTGGCATTACACTTTCCCATGTTGGAACATCGTGTTTACCACCAACTTTTTCATAATAAAAGATATTATCAGGCCGTTTGTAGCCTTTATTCAGGAGTATTTTAACAACATCAATGGTATCGTCTATAGAATCGATAATCATATTTTTATTCCGGTCTGCCTTTTCGTCTTCTGTCCCGGTCATCAACCAGAATTTCATATCCGGCTTAGTAAAAGTATTCTCCAATTGCTGATGCATAATACGGTCGGCATCGGTATACCCTTCATTCAAATCTTTTTTTCTCCACCAAAATGCTCCTGAAAAAACACCAATAACATCGAAAGCAGAAGAATTATTCCAGGCAATATCAAAAGCAGATAAACCGCCCAGAGAAAATCCTGCAAAACCCACTTTACCAGTAACCGGCATCGCAATTTTCTTTCTAACAAAAGGCAGAAGTTCTTTAATCACAAAATCAGTATATAGGTTAGCTTTTGCACCGCGACCTTTAAAATCAGGCATACCTGCAATACCATATTCCATTAAACGATCTTCTGATGCTTTAATGCCCACAACAATTAACCTGTGATTTCTTTTGGAATGATGGGCATCTTCCAAAATCGTGCTAAAATCCATTTTAGCCACATCTTGCCCATCATTTAATAAAAGAAGCTCTATTTTTTCATTCCCTAAAATACCTTCAGGCGTATAAATATCTATTTCTACCTCACGCTTTAAATAAGCTGAGGGTATTTTAAAGCTACTGGTATTAACTTTTACCGATAAAATTGTGGTGTACTTCATAATCAAAATCCCCTATCACACGGCTATCGCCTCAGAATTAGGGTGCAAAGGTACAAATCTCCATAAACTATTAATTATCATAGGTCAATTTTTACAATCCCCTCTTAATTTGATTCATTTTACTGCTTAAACTATTCTTATTGTAGATTTTAATTTATACCTTAAATTATTCAATTTTTATTATGGTTAAAGAAGAACATAAGAAATGGTACAGCCCGAATTTAAGTGGCGAAATCGACATGCTCATCTTTGGTCACGGTGGCACCCCTATCCTACTGTTCCCAACGAGCATGGGTCGATATTTTGAAAATAAGGATTTTAAATTGATAGATTCTGTTGAGGGATTTATCAATGAAGGAAAAATTAAGATTTATTGTCCTGATGGCGTTGACAAATTAAGTTGGTACAACAAAAATATCCATCCCGCAGACCGGGTTAAGAACCACATTTGGTACGACAAATACCTGCTTGAAGAGGTTGCCCCTTTGGCCCGCCAGGAAACCGGGCACAGTAAAATTATTACTGCTGGTTGTAGTTTCGGGGGCTATCATGCAGCAAATTTCGCTTTCAGGCATCCCTGGTTGGTTAGCCATATGTTCAGCATGAGTGGCGCTTTCGATATCTCTGGTCAATTAGACGGCTTTTACAACGATGATGTTTATTTCAACAACCCGGTTGATTATCTGCTGAACAACAGTAACCCTGAGCTGCATTATATGAAAATTGTGCTGGGTACAACCGACCGCGATATGTGCAGGCCGGACAATGAACGTTTATCGGAAATTCTCCGTAAAAAAGGAATCGATCATTGGCTGGATATCAGGCAAAATGCTGACCATGACTGGCCGATCTGGAGAGAGATGTTTCCGAATTATATTGCACAGCTTTAGTTTAGTCCAAAGTCGGAAGTCTTAAGCCCCGAGTCGATTTAGGTCATAATCATCAAACAATTAACCGATTAACCAGTTAAGCAATTAGCCATAATGCTTAAACAATTAAATTTAAAATATACTAATGAAAAAAATAGGGATTTTATTCGGACAGGAGCGTTCTTTTCCTGAAGCCGTAATCGAAAGGATTAATCAAAAAGCAGAAAAAGGTATTACCGCCGAAGCTGTTAAAATCGACAAAATATTTCAGAATGTACCCCTTGGCTATTCGGTTATCATCGACCGTATTTCGCAGGATGTGCCTTTTTACCGTGCATCTTTAAAAAATGCAGCCATTACCGGAACTGCAGTAATCAACAATCCATTTTGGTGGAGTGCAGACGAGAAGTTTTTCAACAATGCCCTGGCCGAACAAATCGGTGTTCACGTGCCCAAAACAGCCTTAATCCCATCACGTGAGCATCCTACAGGTACCACAGGAGAATCGTTTTCGAACCTCACGATGCCTTTAGATTGGGATGCCATTTTTGAGTACACTGGTTTTCCGGCCTATATGAAACCTTACGATGGTGGTGGCTGGAGAGATGTTTATAAACTTCATGATAAAGAAGATTTTTTTGATAAACACAGCGGCACCCAACAACTGGTAATGCTTTTGCAGGAAGAAATCATTTTCGAAGAATATTTCAGGTGTTATTGCATCGGTGGTAAACATGTACGCATTATGCAGTATGATCCACGCAACCCGCATCATTTACGCTATGCAACAGAAGGTAAATCACCAGATCCGAAATTACTTAAAACAGTTGAGGAATACACCTTAAAATTATGCAAATACCTGGGGTATGATTTCAATACAGTTGAATTTGCGGTGCGTGATGGAGTGCCTATTGCAATCGATTTCTGTAACCCTGCCCCCGATGCAGATATTAAAAGTGTTGGTCAGGAGAATTTTGACTGGGTTGTAGAAACCACAGCCAATTATGCCATAGAAAGGGCTAAAGCACAAAAAGACGGACAAGATAATTTAACCTGGGGCGAATACATTAAAGCCTCTGTTGGTGGTAAACCACTAATAGCTAAAGCTGAATCAAATGTGGCTAAAACAGTTACGCCTAAGAAAATTACGGCTACAGAAAAGGCTAAAACTGCAACACCAGAGAAGGCGCCCGCAAAGCCTAAAAAGGCAGCAGCAAAAAAATAATTGGGATTTAAATTCTAATCAATATTAACATGAATGAGTTTACGCTGGGCATAGAAGAAGAGTACATGGTAATTGATCCCGTTACCAGAGAGCTTACTTCTCATGACCAAAAAATTGTAGAAGCTGCACAAAAGATTCACAAAGACCAGGTTAAAGCAGAAATGCACCAGGCAGTAGTAGAAGTTGGAACTGGTATTTGTAAAACAACCACAGAAGCACGTAAAGAAATTTCTCAACTGCGCTACACCGTATCGCAACTTGCCGGAGAACAGGGTTTGAGAATTGGTGCAGCTGGTACCCACCCCTTTTCGCATTGGGAAAAACAATTGATTACCGAACATCCCCGCTACAACGAAATCGTTAACGAGTTGCAGGAGGCCGCCCGCTCTAACCTTATTTTTGGGCTGCATGTACATGTAGGCTTTCAATCGCGCGAGCTGGCCATTCATATTGCCAATCAGGTAAGGTATTTTTTACCGCACGTTTTTGCTCTATCAACCAATTCGCCTTTCTGGGAATCACGAAACACAGGCTACAAATCTTTCCGAACTAAAATATTCGATAAATTCCCACGTACAGGCATCCCCGATATTTTTAACAGCATTGAAGATTACGACAATTATGTAAAACTGCTCATCAAAACCAATTGCATGGATAATGCAAAGAAAATTTGGTGGGACATCCGCGTACATCCATTTTTTGACACCGTAGAGTTCAGAATATGCGATTGCCCAATGCTGATTGATGAAACGATGGCTTTTACGGCATTATTTCAGGCATTATGTGCTAAACTGTATAAACTGCGTTTGCAGAATATGGAGTTTATCAGTTATTCAAGAGCATTGATCAACGAAAACAAATGGCGGGCTGCACGTTATGGGATTGATGGCAATTTGATAGATTTTGGTAAAGAAATGGAAGTTAACTGCCGGAACCTTGTTTTAGAATTACTGGATTTTGTAGATGACGTAGTAGATGATTTGGGCTGCCGCGAAGACATTAGTTATGTGCATAAAATCCTGGAGCATGGTACCGGAGCAGACAGACAGTTGGCTGTTTACCAGCAAACTGGTAACTTTGAGGCCGTGGTAGATTACATTACCACTCAAACACTTATAGGTGCAAAATAATTAAAATGGATAAAAGAAGCTTTAAGGTAGCCGTTATTGACATGAATAACGGCGCACCTAATCAGGGTATGCGGGGAATTCAGGAAATTTTATCCCGTTTCAGAATTGAAAACAATATTGATTTAAGCTTTGATATTTTTGACTTAAGGCAGAAAGGAGAAATGCCCGGCATTGGTTACGATGCATATATTTCTAGCGGCGGACCAGGGAGTCCGATTGAAAGTAAAGGCGAACAATGGGAAAATGATTTCTTTAATCTCTTAGATCAGATAGAAGCTTTTAACTATAGAAACGAAAGAAAAAAATATGCTTTTTTAATCTGCCATTCCTTTCAATTGGCTTGCAGAAAGTATGAATTGGGTAACGTAACTGAAAGACGGTCTAATGCTTTTGGTATTTTCCCGATTACCTTAACTGAATACGGAGAAAAAGATGAAATTTTTAACGGCATCACCAATCCTTTCTTTTCGGTCGACAGCAGAGATTGGCAGGTGATTGAACCAGATTTTGCAGCTTTTGAGCGAAAAGGTGCCAAATTATTGGCCATCGAAAAAGAACGCAAACATGTCAATTTAGAACGCTGTATGATGTCGATCCGCTTTTCAGATGAAATTATCGGTACACAATTTCATCCTGAGGCCGATCCGGCGGGCATGAAAATGTACTTGCTTCAGCAAGAAAAGAAAAAAGCAATTGTTGATATGCACGGGGAGCAAAAATACCTGGATATGTTAAACAGTTTAGACGATCCTGCAAGGATTGTGCTTACGCAAAGTGTTATTTTACCTAATTTTTTACAAAAAGCAATTAGGCATTTGCAAAAACAGTCGTCATTGCGAACTGAAGAGGTAGATTGAGCGAATGAGTGAAGCAATCTTTCTCGCATATATTCGTCATTTCGACTGGAGCGCAGCGGAATGGAGAAATCTATTAAAAAAGTATATGATAATCGCCGATAGATTTCTCCACTACGGTCGAAAGGACGATCACTCTTTTGTAATGACGGATTCGGCAACAGAAATCAAACACAAAAACCTATGATACCTGCTCAACGCCAAAAATACAACCAGCAGTTTACCGAAGAGAAGTTTCAAAACTTCCTTACCGAATTGGAAAATGGCTATCCCTCAATTCCTTTCCGGGTTGCAGAAACACCTGTTTTTGTTCCGAAAGCTTTAAAAGAAAAATTAATTGCAGCAGGAGAAGAAATTATAAACCTGATTAAGCAACCCAATTTTAAAGCACTTACGCAAAAGGCAATCCCTTCAGACTGGAATGTACCTAATGAAAATGAGCAGCCACACTTTTTAACCTTTGATTTCGGTATTTGTAAAGATAAAAATGGAGAACTCACTCCTATGTTGATCGAAATGCAGGGTTTCCCCTCGTTATATGGTTTTCAGCATCACTTGGCAAAAACTTTTAAAACGAATTTCGATATAGATCCTTCCGTAAATTATTTTTTAAACGGCTTTAACGAAGAAAAATACATTAAACTACTTAAAGAAGTTATTATTGGCTCCCACCAGCCAGAAGAAGTGGCCCTGATGGATGTAGATGCGCCTAATCAAAAAACAGCCATTGATTTTTTTGTAACCCAAAAAATGCTGGGTATTAAAATTTTGGCACTGGAAAACATTAAAAAAGCAGGCAAATTCCTCTTTTACGAAGAAAATGGCAAAAAGATCCAGTTGAAAAGAATTTATAACCGTCTGATATTCGACGAAGTGGCAAATAACACCGGGATCTTTAAAAACAGTTTCGATCCACGTGAAGAAATCGATGTGGAGTGGGTAACGCACCCCAACTGGTTCTATCGCATCAGCAAGTACACCATGCCATTTCTAAAAAGCGAATTTGTGCCTGAAACACGTTTTTTAAATGAGGTAAAAACGATTCCTGGTGATTTAGAAAACTATGTACTTAAGCCATTATTTTCTTTCGCAGGCATGGGTGTTATTATTGACGTAAGCAAAGCGGACATTACCAATATTAAAGATCCTGAAAACTGGATTCTGCAGCGGAAAGTAAACTATGAACCAGCCGTACAGGCGCCGGATGGTGGGGTAAAGGCCGAAATCAGGATGATGTATTTATGGCCTGACAATGGTGAGCCTCAACTTTGTATTAATCTGGCAAGGTTAAGCAAAGGAAAAATGATTGGTGTCCGTTACAATGCCGACTTTGATTGGGTTGGCGGTACTGTAGGTTTTATGGAATAGTTCTCCGCTCTAACCGCAAAGACCGCTAAGGGAAGACGCAAAGAACGCAAAGATCATTTTATTTAACCATCGAGCCTACGGAGAAAAGGCACAGAGGATCACAGAGAATGATCTTTCTTAAGCCAAGGTTCGTATCTCCACGAACATAAATAATTATTAACTCAATAATCATTCAGGCACAGAGACACGGATGGCACGAAAAACTATGCTAAATAATCCCAGTATAAAGATTTGCCAAAGAAAAAAGGATAGTACCAAGCTATACGATCCCTCCGTGTTTTCTGTGACTCCGCGGCAAAATATCTCAAAACCCGCTCTGTGAACTCCGTGTAAAAATCGGTTATCTCTGTGATAAAAAACGTATTCTACTTAACGTTTCTTTGCGAAATGCTTTGCGTATTTTGCGGTTAATTATGGATAGCAATCCGATATATTTACATTCACCTGAACACCAAAACACTAAAAGCCCTTATATTTGTACTATGGATATTCAAACGATTTTAGTCTTTTTACTTTTTGCGGTAGCATTGGTATATGTTGGCCGTTTGGTGTTTAAATCTTTACAGGCAAAAAAAGACGGATGTGGCGGTAATTGCAAATGTGGTGTAGATTTTTCCGATATTAAGCCCGTAAAAAAATAACATTCCACCTTTATGATTCATCAGTTTCAAAAATACTTACAGGAAAAAATAGAGATCACTGATGAACAGTTCGAAAGCATATCTTCTGTTTTGAAGATTAAAAAATTCGAGAAAAACGAAATAGTTCAATATACCGGCGATAATTTCAAACACGGATATTTTGTAGGCAAAGGATTGTTACGTGCCTATTCAATTGATGCAAAAGGTAAAGAACACATTCTTCAGTTCGCACCAGAAAACTGGTTGGTTTCCGACCGTAATAACATGAATAACGAACCCTCGATATTTTTTATTGATGCCATAGAAGCAACCGAAGCGGTGTTAATGCCCAACAATTTTATGGAAGAAGCGGCCAGGCAAGTACCATGCTTACAGCCGATGCAAATTAAGCTACTTAATAATTCGATCCGCTTTATGCAGAAAAGAATAAATATGTTATTGAGCGCAACGGCGGAAGAAAGATACCTCGATTTTATTAAACTTTACCCTAACCTTACGCTCCGCGTACCACAATGGATGATTGCATCTTATCTGGGTATTACACCCGAATCGCTAAGCCGCGTAAGAAAAGAACTTGCTAACAAACATTTCAGACCTTAGCTTTAATTAGTGAATGACTGAATTTTGAATGAGTGATTGGTATCGTCAAATCTAACCTTTCAACGTTTCAACCTTCTCGCATTCCATAATTCTCTCATTCCATCAACCTATCCTTCTCTCATTCAATTATTTCCCTTTCTTACCATACATCAATATGTAGTAAAACCCTGCGCTGTACTTTTGTGTTGTAAATATTAAACAGCTCAAAAACAAAAGATATGGCAACTACAAAATGGACATTAGATCCAACCCACAGCGAATTACAATTTAAAGTAAAACACTTAATGATTACTACAGTAACAGGTAGTTTAAAATCTTTCTCCGCAGAATTATTGTCTGATGGTGATGAATTTGAAAATGCAGAAATTTCTTTCAAAGGTGATATCGGTTCACTTGATACCGGAAATACTGACCGCGATAACCATTTAAAAGGTGGTGATTTTTTCGATGCTGAAAAATTTGCGCACATCGAATTTAAATCCAATTCAGTAGAAAAAGATGGGGGCGATTATATCGTTAAAGGTGATTTAACGATTAAAGGCGAAACTAAACCGGTAAAATTAACCGCAGAATTTGGTGGCATTGCTACCGATCCCTGGGGAAATACCAAAGCAGGTTTTACCTTAAGCGGAAAAATTAACCGCTCTGAATTCGGTTTAACATGGAATGCTGCGCTGGAAACTGGTGGCGTAATGGTAAGTGAAGAAGTTCGCATTTTAGGCGAATTACAGTTTGTGAAACAAGCATAGAGCAAAGGGAATTTAAGCATGGGGTTTTTACTCCATGCCCTATGCACCATGCCTTATTTAACTTGAAGGTAATGGAAACAAAACAAATAGAAAAAGTACTAAAAGCTCCGGCGCCGCACATGGTTGGCGATGGGTTTAGGGTACACAATTTTTTTCCAGGCGGATATCAAATCAATATGAGTCCTTTTTTCTTAATGGATTATGGCTCAAAGATCGAATTTTCTGCAAGGAAAGAACCACGGGGCGTTGGTATTCACCCCCATCGTGGCTTCGAAACAGTAACGATTGCCTATCATGGTGCGGTTGCACATCATGACAGTTCTGGAAACAGTGGAGTGATTTATCCGGGAGATGTACAATGGATGACTGCAGCGAGCGGTGTATTACATAAAGAATATCATGAAACCAACTACAGCTTAGCCGGAGGTCCCTTTCAAATGATTCAGCTTTGGGTTAATCTACCTGCAAAGGATAAAATGGGTAAACCCGGCTATCAGGCCATTAAACAGGCCGATATGGCTCTTTTTGAACTTCCGGAGAATGGAGGAAAAATTGAAATTATAGCAGGTAATTATAAAGGCATAAAGGGCAATGCAAACACTTTTAGCCCCATAGAAATGTATAATGCCCGACTAAATAAAGGTGGCGAAGTTACCTTTAACTTTCCTGAAAATTTTAATACCGGATTTATGGTGATTGAAGGCTCGATTAAAATAAACGGATCGGAAACCGCAATAGCAGATAATTTTGTCCACTTCAGTAACAAAGGTACAGAGATTAAGATCGAAGCTTTAGAAAACAGTGTAATTTTAGTTTTAAGCGGAGAACCAATCGACGAGCCGGTTGCTCAGTATGGCCCCTTTTTAATGAATACTGAAGCCGAAATCCATCAGGCCATTGAAGATTATAACCAAGGCAGGTTTGGCTACTTAGAAGAGTAAACGGAAAATCATGCTGATCCGATAGTTATCGGATTGGTTTCAGCATCCATCATACTGAATAGATAAAATTAGCCGGCATTTTTGTAATTGTCGGCTTTTTTCGACTTTATATTACAACAGAGTCCAATCATTGCGTTATGATAAGCTACATTCCTCCACAAGCACAGAACTGTTCATTTCCAAAAAGCCTCTTATCCAATTGGCCCGGGAAGTTATATGGCGCTAATTAAATTATTTTCTGCGAAAATGGTTTTAGGAGCGCAAGGACTGTGCATGAACATCGTTTGTTCCTTTGCTATGCTTGTACGCTTCGGCCGTCGTACCTCCAAGCCTGCAGGGTACCGCTCGCCAAGGGCTAAATTGGTTGGGCCTCCGGTAAGGAAAACCCCTCATAGCAGCAAGAACAGGAATCATCTAAACCCGATAGTACGAATGCCGATTTTTCTATCGGCAGTAGGGATAGCGGGGCTGCAGTCCTCCATAAAGCACAGAAGTGTTCATTTACAAAAAACCTTTTATCCATTTGGCGCGGGAAGTTATATGGCGCTAATTAAATTGTTTTCTGTAAAAATAGTTTTAGGAGCGCAAGTACCGTGCAAGAAACATCGTTTATTCCTTTGCTATGCTTGTACGCTTCGGCCGTCGTACCTCCAAGCCTGCAGGGTACCGCTCGCCAAGGGCTAAATTGGTTGGGCCTCCGGTAAGGAAAACCCCTCATAGCAGCAAGAACAGGAGTTATCTAAACCCGATAGTACGAATGCCGATTTTTCTATCGGCAGTAGGGATAGCGGGGCTGCAGTCCTCTATAAAGCACAGAAGGTATTCATTTCCAAAAAACCTTTTATCCATTTGGCGCGGGAAGTTATATGGCGCTAATTAAATTGTTTTCTGTAAAAATGATTTTAGGAGCGCAAGTACCGTGCAAGAAACATCGTTTATTCCTTTGCTATGCTTGTACGCTTCGGCCGTCGTACCTCCAAGCCTGCAGGATACCGCTCGCCAAGGGCTAAATTAGTTAGGGCTTCTGTCAACGAAAACTCTTCAAAGTGGCCATACCCGGAATAATTAAAATCCTAAATCTATTAATGATAAAGAGGATCCAAAAATTCATTCTTCAATCAATAAAATAGTATCTTAGAGTAGAACTAACGATCTAATTTCACGGCGCTTTAATTTAAAATCATTCATTCAATCTTCATATTCGTTAGTGACATTTGATCAATAAATCAGAAAAGAAAAATGTCCGGAAAACAAATATTTCAGACTGAAACTAAAAGGCGCTGGCACGCATTTACATGGGTAAGCCGTACGTTTTTTTTAGTCTTCATTGTCGCAATCATCTGCGTAGCCTACACACTGTCTTCAGTACAGTCGCCCAGTTTGCCTTTTATAAACACGAATGCACCATTAACACAAAAACAGTTAGAGAAGTTAAAAAAATCGCAACGGTATAAAGATTTCACTATAGAAAAATCTAAGCTGCAAAAGATCAAAAAAGATCGTGAACACCGCATTTTAACTCATCGTGGCAATAACAAGCGCATCAACATGGCCTTTTACGTAAGTTGGGCAGCAAGTAAAGAATCGTCAATATCAGATTTAAAACGCAACATCAGCCATTTGGATATGGTGGCTACAGAATCGTTCTTTTTAAATGGTGATTCAATTGTAGATAAGGCAGATACTGCGGCCTTAAAAGTAATACACGCTGGCAAAAAATCGGCTCTTGCAGTGGTTTCAAATTATAATAAAGACCATTGGGATGGTGCAGCAGTAAGAAGGTTATTAAATGATCAACCCGCTCAGCAAAAATTGATCTACGATCTGATAGCGATCACCAAAAAGTATGGTTATAGTGGAATCAACATAGATTTTGAAGAACTCAACCTTCAAAACAACGATAGCTTTAACGCTTTTATGAAGAATCTATATACTCAGTTTCACGCAAAAAAACTGATTGTTTCTCAGGATATTTCACCCGAAAATGACGATTATAAGCCAGAAATCCTTCAAAAATATAATGATTACCTCGTATTAATGGCTTATGATCAGCATACCGAACAAAGTAACGCAGGCGATATTTCCCATCAGGAATGGGTAGAAGAAAAGCTTGATGACATTTGCAATAAAGTTGATGCCAGCAAAGTAATCCTTGCCTTAGCTTGTTACGGTTATGATTGGCCAAAAAATAGCATTGGACAACCCGTTACTTACGAGCAGGCTATGACAATAGCGGTTAATTATAAAAGCAAAATAAACTACAATCCTGCTTCTGCCAATTTAAACTACACTTACAACGATGGCAGTGGAATTAAACATGAAGTTTACTTTACTGATGCGGCCACTTATTTTAACTTAATCCGCAAAGCGGATGACTGGGATATTGCTGGTATAGCCTTATGGCGTTTAGGCTCGGAAGATAAACGCTTATGGTCATTTATTTCTGATGATCTTAGCCTGGATACACTAAAGAAAAAGCCCTTCGATTTACGCAAAATTGCTTCGTTAAATATGGGCGGAATCTCCTATTTAGGTGATGGCGAAATACTGGATCTCATTTCCACTCCTACACCAGGCAGCGTAAAATTCACTTTAAATAAAGAAAATTTCTCCATTGCCGATCAAAAGTATACCAGACTTCCAGAACAATACGTAATTAAAAGGTTTGGAGAAGCCGACAAAAAAATTGCTTTAACTTTTGATGACGGCCCCGATCCTGTTTATACCCCACAGGTGTTGAATATTTTGAAACAGGAAAAAGTACCTGGCTGTTTCTTTGTGGTTGGCATTATGGCTGAAAAGAACATGGAATTGTTAAGGCAGGAATATAATGATGGTTACGAAATTGGAAACCATACCTTTTTTCATCCAGATATGTCTGCTATTGGCCCAAAGCGGGTAAAATTTGAACTGAATGCAACCCGTAGGTTAATTGAAGCCGTTACCGGACATAGCACAATCCTATTCCGTGCGCCATTTAATGCCGATGCCGAACCACAAAACATTTCTGAAATTTTACCCGTTGCACAAAGCCGCAAAGAGAATTACATCAATATCGGTGAATATATCGATCCCGAAGATTGGCAGCCGGGTAAAACTGCCGATCAGATTTTTAACGAGGTGGTAAAACAGCAAGACAACGGCAATATCCTTTTACTGCATGATGCCGGCGGAAACCGTGAAGCTACCGTTGCAGCCTTACCCCGCATTATAAAATTCTTTAAAGCAAAGGGCTATACTTTCACCACGGTAGGCGATTTAATGGGCAAAAAGAGATCAGAACTCATGCCTGCAGTAAAATCTACCGCAAACAGTGGCTTTTCAGGCTCTGGTGATTACTTTTTCATCAATTTCTTTTACTACGGAAACATGATTTTAAACATTATATTTTCTGTTGCAATTGTACTTGCGATCTTAAGGACCATATTTATCGCTTATTTAGCCATCAGACAGCGAAAAAGAGCAAAACGCAATGTGAGTAAATTAATACAGCATCCTGCAGAAAAGGTAAGCATTATCATTCCGGCTTACAATGAAGAAGTTACTGCAGTTCAAACCATTAATAGTCTTTTAAAAACCACCTACCCTGATTTTGAATTAATTTTTGTTGATGATGGTTCAAAAGATAAAACCTTTGATATCATTAATAAACACTTTGGCAATCACCCTTTGGTAAAGGTTTTCCGTAAAGAAAATGGAGGCAAGGCATCTGCATTAAATTATGGTATATCAAAAGCTGCTTCTGAATTTGTAGTCTGTATAGATGCCGATACGCAACTAAAAGAAGATGCGGTTACCGAACTGATGCGCTATTTCTATAACGATAAAATAGCAGCCGTAGCCGGAACTGTGAAAGTTGGAAATACCAACAACATCATTACTAAATGGCAATCGATCGAATACATCACAGCTCAAAATATGGATAGAAGAGCCTTCGATTTATTAAATACAATTACTGTTGTGCCTGGGGCAATAGGTGCCTTTAGAAAAAATGTGATTCTTGAAGTCGGTGGTTTTACTATTGATACCCTTGCTGAAGATTGTGATCTAACCATGCGCATTTTAAGGGCAGGTTACAAAGTTAAAAACTGTGATAGTGCAATTGCCTATACAGAAGCACCAGAGACAGTAAATATGCTGCTAAAACAACGTTTCCGCTGGAGTTTTGGGGTAATGCAAAGTTTTTGGAAAAACAGAAAAACATTGCTTAACAAGAAGTATGGCTATTTTGGAATGGTAGGGATGCCAAATATCCTGATCTATCAGATTATTTTGCCATTATTTTCTCCACTTGCCGATCTTTTTATGCTTATTTCTTTAATCAGCGGTCTCTTCTCTCTAAGCGCCATTAATAATTTAACGCTAACCGGATTTTCAGGAATTTTAAGTCTTCATAATGGTTTTGGCCAGGTACTCTTCTATTACATTATCTTCATCTTTGTTGATATGATCTTTGCTGCAATTGCTTTCCGGATGGAGAAAGAAAAGTACACCAATTTACTTTACATTTTCCCTCAGCGTTTTTTCTGGAGACAATTAATGTATGTTGTACTCTTCCGTTCTTTCAGGAAAGCAATAAAAGGCGAACTGGAAACCTGGGGTACAATAAAAAGAACAGGAAATGTTAAGGAGCAGATAGCCTAGTACAATCCGGTCCTTTAAAAGAAGTCAGGTTTTAATAGCCAATGTGTTATAAAAAACTTGACTTCCTTGGCTACCATCTCATCCATAATAATAACATCATTATTAATGGAAAGATATTTAACCAAACTCCTGTACTCTCTAAAAACAGAAGTTTTTACTTTTCGATTAAGCAAACCGCATAAGAAACAACGCCCTCTTCTCTACCGATAAAGCCCATTTGCTCGTTGGTGGTTGCCTTTATTGAAATATCTTCGGTAGAAATTCCAATGGCATCAGCAATGTTTTGTTGCATGGCCGGAATATGTGGATTAATTTTTGGCGCTTCTAAACAAAGCATGGCATCAATATTCCCAATATGCCATCCTTTTTCAGCCAGTAATTTAACGGTTTCTTTCAGCAGGATTAAGCTACTAATGCCTTTCCATCTGTCATCTGTATTTTTAAAATGAAAACCGATATCACGTAAATTGGCGGCCCCTAAAAGTGCGTCGCAAATGGCATGAAGTAAAACATCAGCATCCGAATGTCCAAAAGCACCCTTGTGATGATCTAATGTAACACCACCAACAACAAAAGGATGCTGATCTTTTAATTGATGCACATCAAATCCGAAACCTACTCTAATTTTCATGTTTATTTGCTTTAATCTTTTTTATCTTTTGCTTTTACTTTCGCCAAAGTTAAACAATAGACCAAAACGTAAGGTATTTGCAAGTGGACTAGTCTGTGCATTTGCAATTAAATAAGAGAAATCGATATTAAATACGTTGTATTTTAGGCCAAGGCCCAAGGTAAAATAGCGACTATCGCCTTTCATTGGGCTCTGATAGTTGTAGCCTGCCCTAACCGCAAATTGTTGATTGTACCAATATTCAAGACCTGTTGAGATTCCAACTTCCTTGAGTTCTTCGCTAAAACCACCTGGTGCGTCACTAAATGAACCAAAAATTCCGGCGGGTACCGAACGGTTCGGATCTTTTCCGCTTACAATGTTATTGTTCGAATCGTATATAGGTTGAGTTGGTACCAGCAATTTGTTAAAATCAAGCGCAAAGGTTAAAGTGCTGAAATCGTCTACAGTAAATGTCGATGCACCTCCGATTTTAAAATTTGTAGGTAAAAAGAAGTTCTCTCCCCCATCAGAATAGCTCATTTTTGTTCCGATATTGGAAATATTAGCACCAGCCGAAAGAATAGCCTGTTTACCAAATAATGTTGTGGTTGTTTTGTACAAACCTGAAACATCAACTGCTACTGCATTTCCACTGCGTACCTGTCCTGAAGATGAAAACTGACCGGAAGCTAAATTTGAATAAATATATCTTAATGACGTTCCCAGTGAAAACTCTTTACCAAAATTACGGGCAAAAGAAACATCAAAAGCCAATTCATTAGGATTGGAGATCCCAAGATCCTGTTGGTTAATGTCTGTAAGCTGGATGGAGCCTAGAGAAAAATACCTTAAAGATGCGCCAATGGTATTGCGGTCGTCCAATTTATAAAAACCACTTAAATAAGCAAGATTAATATCAGGCACAAGGCTTTTTAACCATGGGCTATATGACACTGAAAAACCATAAGGTTTGTCTAAAAAAGCAAGTTTAGAAGCATTAATACTGGCCGAATTTACATCTCCCGCAACAGCCACACCGGCATCGCCCATTGCGCCTGCACGGGCATCGGGTGTAATAAGCAGAAATGGAACTGCTGTTACAATGTTGTTTGCCTCGCTACCATTCGTTTGGGTATTGCCTATGGTTACCTGGGCATTTGTTTTACCAAACACCAAGGCCATTGAGAGTGCAGAAAAAGCAAGTTTACTGATGTACTTGAAATTCATCCTTTAAAGGTACGTAATTTTAGATCTTGGTATTTAGCAATAACTGGAGAATACATCAGTAACGTAAAACCAAAACTTATATTTCACCAAATTACGAATTCTATGATTATTTACTAATTAAACCTACGATTTTTACATATGGGTGTTACTGCAAAACTGTAAGGACAAAGTTATTAACCATTTAATAAAACAATTTAATCCATATTTTTCCAGATTTTATATCTTTATGTATTGATTTACCCGATTTAATCGTGACTAAGCAATACACCAAATGGATAATTTATTGATCATCATTATCAAAATATTAGTGTATTATACTAACTTCCCGATTATTATAACCTTAATCGAACCTCGTGTAAATAGGCTAATTTTCTCTCCAGTTTTACTCAAATTATAAAGTTGTAAATTTCACATGTAAACATATTTTATTTGCTACTAAAACAATCTACAATTTTAGTTTAAAAATTTTATCTCGCTTATTTATAATTATTTAGCAAGAATTTCGTTTAAAAGAAAAGCAGACGCCATATTAAAAAAATGATACGTTAAGGCTCAAAAATATAATCAATATTTTATTCTCATATTATTTATATATTCATTTATAATTGTTTAATTTTATGGCTTGAATCCCTACAAGGACGATATTCCACCATGTACTATATGAAAAAACTATTACTATATTCTTTTACTTGTTTATCATTAGCCGCCTTGCTTTCGGGTTGCAGTTCAAAAAGCGGGAGTTCTAGCAAAACAGGCATTCCTTATGCCGATAGGAAAAGCAAAAACAACCAGTCTGGTGCTTTTGCGGTGGCTACCCAATATAAAAGGGCACCAGGGCCTGGCTTAATTCCAATTGAAGGCGGAGTTTTAGTTGTGGGTGGTAGTGCTATCGAAGTACCGGGAGTTGAGCCAAGTATTTACAACTATAAAAGACAGGTTACCGTTCCATCATTTTATATGGATGAAACAGAAGTCTCAAATACCGATTGGCTGGAATATTTACACTGGATCAGATATAACTTCCCTGAAGACCGCGAATTTTATTACAATGAACTTCCTGATACATTGGTTTGGCGCCAGGCTTTATCATACAACGAACCTTATGTAGATAACTATTTAAGACACCCTGCTTACCGTGATTACCCTGTAGTAGGTGTTTCATGGGAGCAAGCTTCCCGCTATTGCGAATGGAGAACATCCAGGGCAAACGAGTTTATCTTACGCGAAAAAGGAATCTTAACTGATTATAGAACATTAGCTGGGAACGGAAGAGGGAATACTGCTACTATGGCAGCTACACCTAGGCCTGATAAGCCATATAACGATGCAGCATACCAAAACGGCCAATATAATGACATAGGTAAAAATGCACCTATTGATTATAATACCAAATCCGGCGCAGCAACATCAACTGCAGGAGGAACAACAGCAACAACCGGAGGCAGAAACAATCAACCTAGAAGAACTGCTACATTAGAAGATGGTGTAATCATGCAACCTTACCGTTTACCAACAGAAGCCGAATGGGAATATGCAGCTTTAGGTTTAATTGGTAACACCGAATATGAAAACATTAACCAGAATAAAATCTATCCCTGGAATGGTTTAGGCGTGAGTTCAGCCAAAAAGAAAACCAGAGGTATGATTCAGGCCAACTTTAAAAGAGCACCTGGAGATTACATGGGGGTTGGCGGTTCATTGAATGATAAGGGAGATTTAACTGTTCCGGTGATTCAGTACGCACCAAACGATTTTGGTTTATATAACATGGCCGGTAATGTTAATGAATGGGTTAACGATGTTTACAGAACAGCTACATTTACTGATGCTGATGCATTTAACCCTTATCGCGGTAACTATTTCACAAACAAGAAATTAGAAGACTCACAAAGTGGAAAAATTGCATTAGATAAATATGGTAATCCGATTAAGGAAAACGCTTATGCTGGAAGAAAACAAACCTGGGCTGAAAAACAGGCACAGGCGAAGCGTTCTGATTCGATTTCTAAATCAACTGATCCACAATCGCCAGTAGCATCTGGCACTTATCAAGCCGATCAAAGAGGGTATCGCGATAGACAAAACACTTTACTAAATGAAGAAGGTGTAACGCTTGTAAACGATAAATCCAGAGTTTATAAAGGTGGCTCCTGGAATGACATGGCTTATTGGTTAAACCCGGCAACACGTCGTTTTATGCAACAAGATGAATCATCTGCTGAAGTGGGTTTCCGTTGCGCAATGACCATGCTTGGTGCTCCAGAAATTAGTACCGCAGGCAAAAGAAGTTTTAAAAACCCTCCACAAAAGCCTTACCGGGTAAGTAGAGGTAAATAATAAAAAAGTCCCGACATGAAATCGGGACTTTTTTTGTGGTTTTATATTTTGTTAGATAATTTAAGTTTGAAGGATTCAAAGAAAAATCGTCACCTCGACTAAAACGCAGTGGAATGGAGAGATCTATCTAGAAAGATTTAGCTTCACTGAGCACTACGTGGTTCTCGACTGCGTTGCACTCCGCTCGAAATGACGACCCTATGGAATGGATAGACTCAGTGATTAGAAACAAAACCTTAATGTCCTCAACTCCTTAATGGTTAAAAAAGCAACTACCTAAACTGAACCAAAATCTGGCTCTTCTCTACTTTATCTCCCTGTTTAATCAATATCTTTTTAACCACCCCATCCGTTGATGATTTTAAAATATTTTCCATTTTCATCGCTTCCAGCACCAAAAGGTTATCGCCTTTCCTTACTTCAGCGTTTTCTTCAATTAAAACCTTTAATACCAAACCAGGCATAGGTGCTTTAATTTCTAAAATTTTATTCGCCGCTAAATTATCCAGACCAAGTTGTTTTAATAAAACATCAAACTGATCTTCGATATTGATCTGATAAATATTGCCATTTACTTTTATTTTACAGATTTTTTCAGCTCTATTTATTTCAACAAGTTCTGTACTAAAAGACCTGTTTTGGTATAACACATGCATATTGTTATGTCCAAGCGTACTTAGATCGAGTTGAACCTGCTCTCCATTTACTAAAAAAGCTGAATCCTTATTCTCAACCTCAAATAAAAACTGATCGTTTACCTTTATTTTATACATAGCTTATTGAGTTAAAGCATACTGAACTAAATTAGCGCCCATTTTAAGTGCTTTTGTCCTCGTTTCCTGAGTATCTTCAGGATAAGTACCAAAATCTTCCCAACCGTTGCCCAAATCGCACTCGTAGGTGTAATAACAAACTACTCTTCCCTTGTAAATCAAAGCAAATCCCTGCGGACGTTTATTATCATGCTCGTGGATTTTTGGCAAGCCTCCAGGAAACTTAAACTTCTGATTATAGATTGCGTGGTTCGCTGGCAATTCAACAAAACTAAGCTCTGGAAATACTTTTTTCATTTGTGGCCTGATAAATTTATCTAAACCATAGTTATCGTCTATATGAAGAAATCCTCCGCCGGTAAGGTATTGCCTTAAATTTTTAATTTCCTGATCACTAAAAACGACGTTTCCATGGCCAGTCATATAAATAAAGGGAAAATTGAAAATCTCTTTTGAGCCTACTTCTACTATGCTTTCGTCAGCATAAAAATTAGTCTTCAGATTGGCATTGCAGTATGCAATTAAATTAGGTAAAGCTGTTCTGTCTGCATACCAATCGCCACCACCGCTGTATTTTAATTTGGCCATGCGGTAAGTAGGTGGAATGAAAGCGAAAAGCATAAAGCTTAAAACCGAAAGACCAAAGGAGAAAAATAAAAGCCTCGCCTTTTTTGAAAACTGAAAACTGGGAATTGAAAACTTCAAGCTTACTAACGGTTAAGGTAATTGATTTCAAAACAAACAGATAAAGCAGCAGTTTCTGTGCGTAATCTGTTATCACCTAAAGTTAATGCTTTAAAACCTTTGTTCAAAGCTAAATTAACTTCATCCGGCGTGAAATCTCCTTCGGGACCAATAAGAACTAAATATTTTTGATATGGAGCTACAAGTTTGGAAATATATTGTTTTTCTCCGTTATCGATACAATGTGCAATTAATTTATTGCCTTCAAATGGTTCTTTTAAAAAAGCATCAAAAGCAATGGCGTCATTTAATTTGGGGTGATAAGCTTTAATGGACTGTTTTACGGCAGAAGTGATTACTTTATTAAGACGGTCTTCTTTAACCACCCTACGTTCCGATCGATCGGTAATTATTGGAGTAATCTCATCAATGCCCAATTCTGTAGCTTTTTCTAAAAACCATTCGATACGGTCGATATTTTTAGTCGGTGCAACAGCAATGTGTAAGTAATGATTTCTTTTATGAAACTCCGTTTCTATTTTTAAAATGGTTAAAGAAACCTTTTTTGGATTATCGGAAGTGATTTCAGCAGTGTAAAAGCCACCTTTACCATCAACTAAATTAACAATTGAGCCGGTAGTAAGCCGAAGCACCCTAACGCAATGTTTGCTCTCTTCTTCGTTTAGTGTGTAAGTATTTTGGGTTATATCTGGTGTATAAAAAATATGCATAGTTGAAATTAATGATTATCAACCATATCTGCTTTATTGATTACCAATTCTAATTTAATGGTTTCTATGTTCTGTTCTGTCTTTTTAAGGATGGTAAACAGGTAACCATAAGATTCGTTGCTTTCGCCTACCTCGGGAATACGTTCAAAAACATGAGAAACCAATCCTCCAACCGTATCAAAATCTTCATCCTCCGGCAAATCATGAGGCAGATGTTCATTCACATCATATACTGTAGCAAAAGCATTTACGATAAACTCATTATCAGAAACCTTTTCTACCAGTGGTTTTTCTTCATCGTATTCATCCTGTATTTCTCCTACAAGCTCTTCTACAATGTCTTCTAAGGTAACCATACCCGCTGTACCACCAAACTCATCTAATACAATGGCAATCTGTATGCGATTACTTTGCAGTTCGCTCATCAGATCATTAATCTTTTTAGTTTCGGTAACGAAATATGGTTTTCTGATGATATCATTTAATGTCCAATGCTGGTTGCCTGCAGCAACTAGTGGTAAAATGTCTTTAGCATGAATAATCCCTACAATTTTATCCATGATCTCATCATAAACAGGTAAACGCGAATAACCTTCCTTAATAATGGTATCAATTACTTCCTCTTTAGGAGAAGTAAGCTCAATACCGGAAATTTTGGTTCTCGGCACCATGATATTCTTAACCACGCGCTCGTTAAAATCGAATACGTTTTTAATCAGTTCATGTTCATTATTGTCTAGTGCACCACTTTCCTTTCCCTGATCAAGCAGATATTGTAACTCTTCAGTACTGTGGATAGATTCATGCCCAGCAGAGGTATCAATACCAAATGGCTTAAGAATAATGGCTGCAAGACTATTTAGTGTCCAGATAAATGGCTTAAACACTACATAGAATAATTGAAGTGGGATGGAAACGAAAAGCGTTGTAGCTACAGGTCTTTGGATAGCGAACGATTTCGGAGCAAGCTCACCAAATACAATGTGCATAATGGTAATGAGCGAAAAAGCAACGATTGTAGATGCAGTATGGATTGAAGCATCGCTTAACCCCCATTGTAAGCTATCAAAAAGATTTTTAAAGATGGTATGCATAACGCCTTCACCTACCCAGCCAAGGCCAAGAGATGCAAGCGTTATACCTAGCTGTGTGGCGGCCAAATATCCGTCAAGGTTGTGAATAATGCCTTTGGCCATTTTGCCAACACGGCTGCCTGTTTTTGCCTTAATCTCGATTTGTGATGCGCGAACCTTTACAATTGCAAACTCTGCAGCAACAAAAAAACCATTAAGCAACACCAAAAATAATGCAAAGAATAATCGCCAGCCAACGGAACCTGTATCAGGTTCTTGTAAAGCAGCCAAAACTACGTTTGTGGGCAGGATTGCACTTAACTCAAAATTTAAAAACAAACATACCGTGGGTAAATCCATTAAGCCAATTCTCTAAATGTTGTGTTATAAAGTTCTATGCTTTCTTTTATTACTTTATGCGCATAGCGAACACCAAGTAAATGTTCGATAGTTACATTTTTATCTTCTAATGCTTTATAATCCTGAAAGAAACGAACAATCTCTTTCATTTGGTGTGGAGGTAACTCATCTAAATCGTTGATATAGTTTACCGACATATCGTGAGCAGCTACAGCAATGATTTTATCATCCTGTTCTCCATTATCAACCATATGCATCACACCAACTACTTTAGCTTCAATCAATGTCATTGGATAAACATCTACTGAACAAAGTACCAAAATATCTAATGGATCTTTATCGTCACAATAAGTTTGTGGAATAAAACCATAGTTTGCCGGATACATTACTGACGAAAAAAGAACCCTATCCAATTTAATCAGACCTGATTCTTTATCTATTTCGTATTTTGCTTTTGAACCTTTTGGAATTTCAATAATTGCATTTACAACCTCTGGAAGGTTTGAACCAGGAGATACGCTATGCCACGCGTGATGATCGTCTTTTGCCATTTTTAATTTAAATCTGTTTTATCCTCTTCAGGGCTACTCACTACTTTACCTTTTACAAAGGTAATTAATAATGGGATAGTTGTAATAAGGATAAAGCCAATAATAATATATAATAAATAATCGTTTATTTCTTTTTCAAATCTTCTGCCTAAAAAATAACCCAGCAAAGTTAAGGAACAGATCCAAAGTACTCCACCCAGGATATTATATAAAGCAAATTTTTTAAAGTCTAGTTTTACAACGCCTGCAAAAATCGGTGCAAAAGTTCTAACAATAGGTACAAATCTGCCCATTATTAATGCAAAGGCACCTTGTTTATGATAATACTCCTTTGCAGCTTTTAAATATCTCTTCTTAAAAAAGAAACTGTCTTTTCTGGTGTATAATACCGGGCCAGTTTTGCGCCCGAACCAATAGCCGGTAAAATTCCCGGAAATGGCCGCTACACATAAACCAGCTAAGAGAACCGCAATGTTCACATCAAGCTTGCCTGTTGCCACAAACATTCCCGCTAAAAACAATAAATAATCTCCGGGAAGAAAAAAACCAAAAAACAGGCCTGTTTCTGCATAGATAACAAATACGACTAGATAGAATCCGCCCTCCCTCAATAATTTTTCGGGGTCAAGTAGTTGATGCAGGTTATTCCAAAAATCGTGCATATTCAATTATTCGTAAAACTACAAATAATTATTAAACAACAGCATACCTATATCAGGTTTAAAATAATTGCAGGATAAATACCCAAAATAAGTGTGATTACTACTGATACCAACAATACAACTTTATATTGTAAAGGAGTAGAAAGCTCTGTTTCTGCTCCATCTTTAAACCAAATAGCCACAATTACTTTAAAATAATAATAAAAGCCTACCAGTGCGTTTAAAATAGCAAATGCAACCAGCAAAGTTTTATACTGGGTCATTACATTAAGGAACATCAGGTACTTTCCAATAAAACCCGCAGTTAATGGAATACCGGCTAAAGATAGCATGGCAATAGTAAGTGATAAAGCTACTAAAGGATTTTTCTTACCTAAACCATTAAAACTTTCGAAGCTATCGCTACCTGTTTTTTGTTTCACTAATATTAATACCGCAAAAGCGATAATTGATGCAAAGGTATAAGCCGCTGCATAAACCAACACATTGTTTCCAGAACTTTTGGTTAAAACAATTAATGAAAACAACAGGTAACCCGCGTGTGAGATACTGGAATAGGCCAGCATCCTTTTGAAGTTTTTTTGGAACAAGGCCGTTACGTTACCGATAAATAAGGTCAAACAAACGATAACCAATAGCGGGGCAACCCAAAAATCGTGAAGTGGGGCAAGTGAACCCGCAAATAATCTTAAAAAAGCAGCAAAACCAGCAGTTTTAACCACTGTACTCATAAAAGTAGTGATCAATGTTGGCGAACCTTCGTATACATCTGGTGTCCAGAAGTGAAAAGGCGCGGCACCAACTTTAAAGCAAAGACCAATCATCATCAAGATAACACCTGGATAAAATATCGGCGAAACCGAGGTGGTATGGTCAACCAGGTAAGCCTGGATCTTATCTAAATCGAATGAGCCTGTTGCACCATAAATCAAGGTAATACCGAACAACAAAAATCCTGTTGAAAAAGCACCCATTAAGAAATATTTTAAAGAAGCTTCATTAGAGGCAAAATCCTTTTTACGGATACCTGCCAAAATGTACAAACTCACCGACATGATTTCTAAGCCTACAAACAACATGGCCATATTTTTATACGACACCATCATGATCATTCCGGCAAGTGCGAAAAGAATGAGGGTATAATATTCAGCTATATTATCGCTTTTAGAATGGAAATAGTTCTGTGTTAATAAGAAGATTAAAAGTGTACCCACAATGCAAACACCTGAGAATGCGAGGGCAAAATTATCAGTCTGCATCATTCCGAAATGAACGGCATTGCCGTTCCATGCGCAGAAAGTAAATCCTAATGCAGTAAGTAAGCCAACAACGGTAAGTGGTAGTAATGCTTTATTTGCTTTAAACAAACCTGCATAAAGCACTATAAAAGCTGTTATACTAATGGTTATAATAATATTCATTGCTTAATTTACTGTGTTTAATTTTTGATTTACCTGTTCTAATAAATGTTGTACAGATGCCTCTGTTAAGTGCAAAATTGGTTTCGGATAAACTCCCAAAACAATAATTAATGCACATATAATATAAAGAACCAATTTTTCAGTTCCTTTAATATCAGTGAAAGTGATGGTTAAACTGTTGGTTTCGCCAAGCATTACATTCTGGTACATGCGCAACATATATACGGCACCAAAGATGATGGTTAAACCGGCGATTGCAGCTGCCCAGATGCCATAATTGTAAACACCCATCAGTAATAAAAATTCCCCAATAAATCCGTTTGTTCCCGGTAAAGCTACGGTACCTAAAACAATGATCAGAAAAGTAAGCGCCAGCTGTGGTGCTACTTTTGCTATCCCACCCAACTCTTCAATTTTATTGGTTTTAACACGAGAAAAGATGATATCTAAAACAAAAAATAAACCAACCACATTAATACCGTGGCTTAACATCTGTACCATCGCACCTTGCATACCTTGCTGGTTGAAAGCGAAGATACCAGCCGATATTAATCCAACGTGAGCGATGGATGAATAGGCGACTAAACGTTTAGCATCCTTTTGTGTAAAAGCAATCAGCGAAGCATAAACAATACCAATTATCGATAAAATAATAGCCACTTGGCCCCAATCGTGAATGCCTGCTGGTACAATTGGCAATAACCACCTGATGACACCATAAATACCCATTTTTAACATGATACCTGATAACAACATCGTTCCCTGTGCTGGCGCTGCTGTATAGGTATCGGGCTGCCAGGTGTGGAAAGGGAAAATCGGCATCTTAATGGCAAAAGCGATAAAGAAAGCCCAGAAAATCCATCCCTGTTGTGCACTATCTAAGTTTAAAGCATAAAATGCATGAATATCAAAATTGTGTGCCGGGTTTTGAAGATATAGATAGATAATACCCATCAACATAAATAGTGAACCTGCAATGGTGTACACAAAAAATTTCATATTGATGCGGATGCGGTCTTTCCCTCCCCAAACGGCACAAATAAAATAAATCGGGATTAATGCGGCTTCCCATCCAATATAAAACAGGAAAGCATCCAATGCTGTAAATACCAGTAATAAGCCACATTGCATGAACAAAATCAATGCATAAAATGCAGCAGGATTTTTATATTCATGGTTATAGCTCGATAAGATGATAACCGGTACCAGTAAGTTGGTAAGCAATACCACCAACAGGCTAATGCCATCAATGCCCGCATGGAAATTAATACCCAAATCAGCAATCCATGGCAGGTTAACCTCAAACTGGGTACTTGCATTTGGAATGAAATTACAGGCGATAACCAAAGCCAGCACCAAAGAAGCCACCGAAAATACGGTAGAAACGATTTTAGCCGACTTACCAGCAAGTGCAGTGATCATTGCACCTACAAGCGGAAGAAATATAAGTAGTAAAAGTTGTTCCATTATTTAATTTTGAACCCTTTTTATATGTAATAAAATGTATATGCAAGCAATGCGATGATACCAAATACCATCATAAATATATAGAAACCTACGTTTCCACTCTGTAACAAACGTACACCTTTACTGGCTTCGTTGGTGCTCCATCCTAATCCGTTCACAATTCCATCAATCAATTTATTATCGACAATCCTATAGAAGAATTTCGATAATGCATCCAAAGGTTTTGTGATGATGAAATCATAAATTTCATCAAGGTAGAATTTATGATATGATAATTTTGCCAATGGTGAACGCGGTGCTTCATCAGCAACAGGAACGCGTGCTCCCTTTACATACCTGGTGTAAGCATATAATAAAGCTATAACAGCCGCTGCTACCGAAACACCCATTAACGAATATTCAGTTGAGTGACTTAATTCCAACTCATGCTGTGCAACACCTGCTCCTGATAACCAATGTGCCAACCACTCGTTACCACCAAAAACGTGAGGCCAGTTGATTACTCCACCAATTGCTGCAAGAACAGCTAAAATGATTAAAGGGAAAGTCATCGCTGTAGGAGATTCGTGTACATGGCTTTCTTCATGGTGTGTTCCACGATATTTACCAGAGAAAGTTAAAAACATCATTCTGAACATGTAAAATGCGGTCAAGAATGCAGTCAATACCCCCACTCCCCATAAAATTGGACTAGCCTGGAAAGCATGTGCTAAAATTTCATCCTTAGAGAAGAAACCAGAGAACGGTGGTAAACCTGAAATAGCAATGGTCCCGATCAACATGGTTAAAAAAGTAACCGGAAGTTTTTTTCTCAATCCGCCCATCTGGCGCATATCTTGCTCATGATGCATGGCATGTATAACCGACCCTGCTCCCAGGAACAATAATGCTTTAAAGAATGCGTGAGTTAATACATGGAAAAATGAACCTGTATAAGCACCAACGCCAAGCCCTAAAAACATATATCCCAGTTGAGACACGGTGGAGTAAGCCAATACTTTTTTGATATCTGTTTGTGTTAAGGCAATAATTGCAGCTACTAAAGCAGTCGCTGCACCTACAATGGCAATAATGTGCTGGGTAAGTGGTGCCAAATCAAACAATACGCTAGAACGCGCAATCATATAAATACCAGCGGTAACCATGGTTGCTGCGTGGATTAAAGCTGAAACTGGTGTTGGTCCGGCCATCGCATCAGGTAACCAGGTAAACAATGGTAATTGTGCCGATTTACCGCAGGCACCGATAAACAATAAAATGGTGATTAAAACCAAAGTATCATTACCTGGCAACATATTAGCTGCCTGAGGGAAAACTTTAGCAAATTCTACACTGCCAAAAGTGTTGAAAATTAAGAATATACCTAATAAAAAACCTAAATCACCGATGCGGTTCATCACGAAAGCTTTTTTTGCTGCCGATGCATAAGCATTATTGGTATACCAGAATCCGATTAACAGGTATGAGCATAAACCAACGCCTTCCCAACCGATAAACATCACGATATAGTTTGAACCCAATACCAATAAAAGCATGAAGAACACAAACAGATTTAGGTAAGCGAAAAACTTACCAAAACCAGCATCATCGTGCATATAGCTGGTAGAATACAGGTGGATCAGGAAACTGATCCCGGTAATGATCAAAAGCATGATTGAGCTTAAAGGATCAACCAGGAAAGATAAAGGAATGTGCAATGCACCTGCAGTAATCCAATCGAATAAAAATACTTCGTGAGCTTTTTGTGTATCGCCTTGTAAACTAAAGAAAATAACTACGCTGATGATAAAGGATGCCAGGATTACTCCGCTTCCAATGATGCCAACTAGTCCTTTAGATAAAGAGTTTCTGCCTAGTCCGTTAATTACAAATCCTAAAAAAGGAAGTAAAGGAACCAACCAAATCAATTGTTCTATTGTCATTCTTATTATATATTTACCACTTAAGGCGATTTAAAACATTAATATCTATCGATTTCGTATTGCGGTAAACCATTACGATAATAGCTAAACCAACTGCAACCTCTGCTGCTGCCAAAGCCATAATGAAGAATACGAAAACCTGTCCTGATGGATCGTTACTGTGAACCGAAAACGCAGTTAAAAGTAAGTTAACTGCATTAAGCATCAGCTCAACCGACATAAAGATTACGATGGCATTTCTGCGGGTAAGTACACCGATTACGCCGATAGAGAAAATAATGGCACTTAAATAGATGTAGTGATTTAGCGGAACGCCCTGAAGTTGTGATGTTAAATTTTCCATTATGCTTCTACCTCATCTCTTTTAGATAATAAAACGGCTCCAACCATTGCTGCCAACAGTAATAGAGATGATAATTCGAATGGTAATAAAAATGGGCCAAAAAGCTCCTTACCTAAATTTTCTACCAATCCCAATCCCGGGTTTTTCAAGATCAACGGGCTTGTAATACTAGCTGATTTTAAAGAACCGATTAAGGTTATCACCAAACAGCCTCCGGCAATTACGCCTACGATTTTGATCAATGGAGATTTACTTGGTTCGGTTTCTTTGTTCAGGTTAAGCAACATCAGTACAAAAAGGAAGAGTACCATTATTGCGCCCATGTAAACAATAAAGTTTACCACCGCTAAAAACTGTGCGTTTAACAACACATAGTGAACAGTGAAGGTAAAAAAGGTAAGGATTAAGTACAATACACTGTGGATCGGATTTTTTGCAAAAATCACCAGCAGCGAAAAGATGATACTTAATGTGGCTACGAAATAGAATACTTGTGTACTCATTAATTAATTGTTTATTTATTTGTTTTCTGTACCATCATTATCGTGGTACTGTTATCCCATTTTATTGGGGGTGCAATTTTATTATGCTTTCTTCATCCTGAATTTATTTCAGGATCTGGTTTGATAGATACTGAACGAGTTCAGCATGATGATTCTATCTAATTATTTTTTCATTTCCAATGGAGCCTCTACCAACTTGTCTTTCCCGTAAATGAAATCCTTACGTAAATAGTCAGCAGGTACAATCGGCCCATCTAAATAAATCGCCTCTTTAGGGCAAGCTTCTTCACATAATCCACAGAAAATGCAGCGTAACATATTGATTTCGTAAGTTGCTGCATATTTTTCTTCGCGATATAAATCTTTCTCTTCCGGCTTGCGCTCTGCAGCGATCATAGTAATGGCTTCAGCAGGACAAGATAAAGCACATAAACCACATGCAGTACAGCGTTCTTTACCATTCTCATCGCGTTTTAGCGAGTGCATCCCTCTGAAGTTGGTCGAGAATTCGCGTTCCACTTCAGGATATCTTATTGTAGCCTCTTTTTTAAATAAGTGACTGATGGTAATGCCCATACCCTTGGCAATTGCCGGCAGGTACATTCGCTCCATAAAGCTCAACGGCTTTTGTTCCAGTACTTTTTTCTTATTACTTAATGATTCCATAATTAAAACTTCTCAATAATAGCAATCACAACACCTGTTATTATAATATTGGCAATCGCCAAAGGTATTAAACCTTTCCAACCTAAATTCATCAATTGATCATAACGGAAACGAGGGATTGTCCAACGTACCCACATAAAGAAAAAGATGAACATTACAATTTTTCCGAAGAAAACAGCCGTACCAATAAGTGGAGCCCAGGTTGGACCTAAATGTGCAGCAACGTAATCCATTCCAGGATAGTTATAACCGCCCCAATATAAGGCTGCCATTACTGCCGATGATACGAACATGTTGATATATTCTGCAAAAAGGTAAAAACCTAATTTCATTGATGAATATTCGGTATGATAACCACCGATCAACTCGGTTTCACATTCAGGTAGGTCGAAAGGTGCACGGTTGGTTTCTGCAAAAGAGCAAACCATAAAGATTAAAAATCCAAGCGGCTGATACCAAACATTCCAGTTTAATCCATGCTGTTGACCAACAATTTCTTTTAAGCTTAAGGTATTTGTCATTAAAAGCAAAGCGATAATCGATAATCCCATTGCAATTTCATAACTGATGTTTTGCGAAGCTGCGCGGATAGCACTCAACAAAGAATATTTGTTATTTGAGGCCCACCCACCAATCATTACACCATAAACACCTAAAGATACCACACCGAAAATGTATAAAACACCAACATTGATATCTGAAACCTGTAAGGAAATAGTTTTGCCAGCGATTAAAACAGGGCTACCCCATGGAATAACGGCTGTACCGATACAGGCACAAAGCAAAGCTAAACCCGGACCGGCGATAAATAAAAACCTGCTTGATGTTGTCGGAATAATTTCCTCTTTCATAAACATTTTGATACCATCGGCCAAAGGCTGTAAAATACCAAAGGGACCAGCTCTATCCGGTCCTAAACGATCTTGTAAATACGCAGCAACCTTACGTTCTGCATAAGTAGAATACATGGCAATAACTAAACTGATGCCGAAAATTACAGCTACCAGGATAAATTTTTCTATAACAAAAGCGCTATCCATTAGTATTTAACTGTTTTATGTAATTCAATTTCATTTGCAGCCTGTAAAGCCTCATTTGGCTGAATTACGTGCAAAGGTTTTAATGTTTCGTAGTGGTTTGATGCAATTACCGAAGTATCATCAATATGAGTTGGGTGTTCGATCACCCAATCAGCAGTTGCTTTTTTATCAAAGCGGCAAGTATTACAGATAAACTCTTCTACTTCACCAAACTGGTCTTTACGGGCCGTAACACGTAAAACATCTGCTCCCTTGTACCAAAGGGTTACTTTACCATTGCATTTTTCGTGATCGCAATCCCGGTGTGCATCAACTGGTTTGGTAAACCAAACACGGTTTTTAAAACGGAAAGTTTTATCGGTTAAAGCCCCAACAGGACAAACATCAATTACGTTTCCTGAGAAATCGTTATCAACAGCTTGTTGGATATAAGTAGAAATTTCAGAATGATCGCCACGGTTTAGGATACCATGAACACGTTTATTAGTAATCTGATCTGCAGTAAAAACACAACGGTAACACAAGATACAACGGTTCATGTGCAACTGAATCTTATCGCCTATATCGATACGTTCAAAAGTACGGCGTTCAAACTCATAACGTGTTTTTTGCAAACCGTGTTCATAACCTAAATTCTGAAGATCACATTCACCTGCCTGATCACAAACAGGGCAGTCTAAGGGATGGTTAATCAACAAAATTTCCACAACTCCAGCACGTGCTTCCAAAACTTCTGGAGAAGTAATATTAAGCACTTCCATTCCGTCCATTACCGTTGTACGGCAAGAAGCCACCAACTTTGGCATAGGGCGAGGATCTTTTTCCGAACCTTTAGTCACCTTTACAATACAGGTACGGCATTTACCGCCACTGCCTTGCAACTTAGAATAATAGCACATTGCTGGCGGAACAATATCTCCTCCGATCTGCCTTGCAGCATTCAGAATGGTTGTTCCGTTATCAACCTCTACTGTTATCCCATCTATCGTAACCTTAACTTTTTCACTCATGGTTAATGATATTCTTTTTATTTCTTTATCTCGCCCTGGTTCGTGTCTCTACGAACCAATTTTATATTATTTCCCTTTCGGGATCTTATAACCAATTTCTTTTCTTGGCTTTTCTTTCTGTTCTAGTAACTCATCAAAATACCTGAATATGACTTCAATATTTTTATCTTGATTATCTACCTTCTTTTTTATTTTTTCTACTTCTAATCTTATTTCTGTATTGCTTAAAACCATCGTTCTAAGCTGTACAAAAACATCAATAATTTTAATACTTACTTCTACCGCCTGTTTACTTTTTAAAACGTTCGATAGTTGCAAAATACCATGCTCGCTAAATGCAAACGGAAGATACTTTGAGTGTTGTCCGTGTCTTAAGGTCGCAAATTGCGACCTTAAGACTTCATTTTCTTCTTTTGTTAATTCGAACATAAAATGTTCAGGGAACCTTTCTATGTTTCTTCGAACCTGTTCTTTTAATCGCTTAGTATCAACACCAAAGAGTTCTGCCAAATCAGAATCTAACATCACCTTAACTCCTCTAAAAAGATATATTTTATTAACTATTACTTCGTTGGGGATGATCGCTGGTGATATTTCTTCTTTCATTTACATATTCATTGCCTTAAGTTCCTTTTCTAAGATCGCAAATTGCGGCTTTAGAATTTTAGTATCACAAACCGTAATACCTAAATATTTATTTCTCTTCCGCTACCGGAGCTTTTTCAATCGGTGTTGCATAATTAGCAATACCGTAATTTTGACTCTGGCTTTTAACCGGTTCTTTAATGTGCCATTCAAATTCATCTCTGAAGTGACGGATTGCACTGGCTACCGGCCAGGCTGCTGCATCACCCAACGGACAAATGGTATTACCCTCAATTTTGCGTTGGATATCCCACAATAAATCAACATCTTCCATGCTGCCATGACCATGTTCGATTTTATGCAGCACTTTTTCCATCCACCCGGTACCCTCGCGACAAGGTGAACACTGTCCACAACTTTCGTGGTGATAAAAACGCGCAAAATTCCAGGTATTTCTAACAATACACTGATCTTCGTCAAAAGCAATAAAACCACCCGATCCCATCATGGTACCAGTAGCAAAGCCACCTTCTGATAATGATTCGTAACTCATTAAACGGGGCTCGCCATTAGCGTATTTTAAGGTTAAATTAGCAGGTAAAATAGGCACAGATGATCCACCTGCAACTGTTGCCTTTAAACGTTTACCATTAGCGATACCACCACAATATTCATCAGAATAGATAAATTCTTCTACCGGCAAACCCAATTCGATTTCGTAAACGCCTGGTTTTACTAGATTACCTGATGCGGATATTAATTTTGTACCTGTACTTCTACCGATGCCAATTTTTGCATATTCATCGCCACCATCATTGATAATCGGAACAACAGCAGCAATCGATTCAACATTGTTCACCACTGTAGGGCAACCATACAAACCAGCAATCGCCGGGAATGGTGGTTTAATACGTGGGTTACCCCTTTTACCTTCAAGTGATTCTAACAATGCGGTTTCTTCACCACATATATAAGCACCACCACCTGGCTGAACATATAATTCTAAATCGTAACCAGTACCTAAAATGTTTTTACCCAACCATCCGGCGGCTTTAGCTTCAGCAATGGCTTTTTCTAAAATACGGATCTGAGGCATCATTTCGCCACGTACGTAGATATAAGAAACCTTTGCACCTAAAGCGAAACTCGAAACAATCATTCCCTCAATTAAAGCATGGGGAATGTAAGTCATTAAATAACGGTCTTTAAAAGTCCCTGGCTCAGACTCATCAGCATTACACACCAAATAACGTGCAACACCCTCAGGTTTGGCCAAAAAACTCCATTTCATCCCCGTTGGGAAACCCGCACCTCCGCGACCGCGTAAGCCTGATTTTTTAACCTCTTCAACAATCTCTTCAGGTGTTAAAGTTTTCAGGGCTTTTTCCACAGCACGATACCCGCCTTTTTGGCGATAGACTTCAAGCGTATTGATGCCTGGTACGTTTATATGCTCTAGTAACAGTTTTCGAGACATTTTAATTAGTCTATAGTCCGTAGTCCACAGTCCTTAGTCTTAAGTCAAAACGACTCACGACTTAAGACTCCCGACTTAGGACTTATTTTTCAAATCTTCAATCAATTTATCTACACTTGCTTCAGTCAGGTTTTCGTAGAAAGTATATTCCGGGCTAATTTGCAACACCGGACCGAAACCACAGGCAGCTAAGCATTCAACTCCTCTAAAGCTGAATAAACCATCGGCAGTAACTTCACCCTCTTTAATGCCCAACTTATTTTCCAGGTGGCTTAATATTTTTTCGGCACCAACCAGGCAACAAGGGCCAGTACGGCAAACCTCTAAGGCATACTTACCCTGTGGTTTTAAAAAGTACATCGTATAAAATGTTGCCACTTCATAAACTTCAATCGGCTGAATATTTAAATATTCGGCCACCTTATCCATTGCTGGTGTACTTACCCAAAGGAATTCGGCCTGTACCAAATGTAATAATGGTAGCAAAGCTGATTTGTGTTTGCCTTCAGGGTAACGGCTTTTTACTTCATCAAATTTGGCCAGCAATTCTGATGAAAACACTACAGGTGTTTGTTCTTCTACTTTAAGCATCTAATTCTCCTGCAATAATATTCATACTACTCATGTTGATAATGGCATCAGACAATAACATGCCCTCGCTCATTGGTGCAAACATCTGGTAGTTTATAAAACTTGGTCTGCGGAAGTGCAAACGGTACGGTGTACGGCCTCCATCATTGATCAGATAGAATCCTAATTCTCCATTTCCGCCTTCTACAGCGTGATAAACTTCTGCTTTTGGTGCATCAATCTCACCCATCACAATTTTGAAGTGATAGATTAATGCTTCCATATTGTTGTAAACTTCTTGTTTTGGAGGAAGGTAAAATTCAGGGACATCGGCATGGAAAATGCCTTTTGGCTCTGTTTTTAACTTCACAACTGCCTGTTCGATAATGCGGACACTTTGCCACATTTCTTCGTTACGCACTAAATACCTGTCGTAAATATCACCGCTAGTACCTACCGGAACTTCGAAATCGAAATCCTGATAAGAAGAATATGGGTCACTTATGCGAACATCGTAATCTACACCTGTGGCACGTAAAAGTGGGCCAGTCCAACTATATTCTAACGCTTTTTCCTGGGTAACCTCTGCAACACCTGCCGTTCTGTCAATAAAAATACGGTTACGTGTTAACAGATTTTCGAACTCTTTTAATGCTTTAGGGAACTCTTTTAAAAACTTATCGATTTTAGCAAAGGCGATATCATTGAAATCTCTTTCGAAACCACCAATACGTCCAATATTTGTAGTTAAACGCGCACCACATACTTCTTCAAAGATTTCGTAAATGTGTTCGCGAAACTGAAAAAGGTATAAGAAAGTGGTGGTAGCTCCGGTATCCTGACCAATAATCGTGTTGCAGATAATGTGATCGGCAATACGCGAAAGCTCCATAATGATTACCCGAAGATAATCTACACGTTTCGGCATTTGAATATTTAACAACTTCTCAACCGTCATGTGCCAGCCCATATTATTAATAGGAGAAGAGCAATAGTTTAAACGGTCGGTAAGTGGAGTAATCTGGTAAAAAGGGCGATGCTCGGCAATCTTTTCGAAAGCACGGTGGATGTACCCAATAGTAGAAACGCCGCTCACAATGCGTTCGCCATCTAATTGCAGAACGTTTTGAAAAACGCCGTGGGTTGCAGGGTGTGTTGGACCTAAGTTTAAGGTTACCAGCTCACTTTGCGGGTCGTTATCTGTAAATACCGGATGGTTATGATTCATATCCCCTAAATCCCCTGGAGGGGACTTCCTTTCAATGTTTATAATATTTAATTTTATCTTCTACCCAATTTCTCCTTTAGAGGACAAGCGGTTACCTTCCAAAAAATTCGTCTTTTTTATCCACTCTGTTCGGATCTTCCAATGGATATTGTTTCAGCATCGGATGAACACCCAAATCATCCATATTTAAAATACGGCGTAAATCAGGGTGACCTTCAAATTTAACTCCAAACAGATCATAAGTTTCACGCTCCATCCAGTTCGCACCTTTCCAAACCGTTGTTGCAGTTGGGATAGTTGGATTTTGCTCTGAAATGAAAACCTTAATCCTGATCCTAACTTTCTCTACCATGTTATGCAGATGATAAACAACAGCGATACCATGATCTTTACCAGGGTAATGAACTGCTGTAATATCCGTTAGAAAATTGAATTTTAATTCTTCTTTAAGATGTGAAAGCACATTTACAATAACATCTTTATAAGTTACAAAAGTTAATAACCCATAAGGTTCAGAAACAGCAGTAACTTTTTCGCCAAACTTTTCAGTCAGTTTAACGTTTATGTTGTTATTTAGCGTCGTTTCTTCCATTATTTAATGCCGTATTGACCTAAAAGTTCTTTGTAATAATCAGAATTTCTTCTTCTGCCTGATTCATTCTTCACTAAATCCTGGATACGTTGGAAACCATCTAAAATGGCTTCTGGCCTAGGCGGACATCCCGGAACGTAAACATCGACCGGAATTACTTCATCAATACCTTGCAGTACCGAATAGGTATCAAAAATACCACCACTACTTGCGCAGGCACCAACCGCCATTACCCAACGTGGCTCTGCCATTTGGATATAAACCTGTTTTAATACCGGGGCCATTTTTTTTGCAATGGTACCCATAACCATTAAAACATCAGCCTGACGGGGAGAAAAGCTTAAGCGTTCAGCACCAAAACGACCTAAATCATAATGAGAACCCATGGTTGCCATAAACTCGATTCCACAACAAGAAGTTGCGAAAGGTAAAGGCCATAATGAATTTGAGCGGGCCAAACCAATCACTTTATCAATAGAAGTAGCAAAAAAGCCAGATCCTTCTATTCCTGGAGGCGCATCAACTATATTAATTTCACTCATGTTTATAAACAAAAAATGCTCATCCCTTTGCAGAATGAGCAACAAATTTACAATATTTTACAGGCAAACAAGCGAGCTTTACTCGATTTAGAACCTTTCTAAATAACTAAAACCCGATAGAGTTAGTGTAAGTGATACACATTCAGTTTTCAATTGGTATTTTTCGATTATCAGTTTATAAAACTAGTGGCATTAAAGCCAATTGTGAACTGTAAACTGAATTAGTTCCAGTCTAAAACTTTTTTCTTGATTACGTAGATGAAACCCAGCAATAATGTGCCCATGAAAATGAACATTTCAATCATTCCATCCATACGTAATGCACGGAAATTAACTGCCCATGGATACATAAAGATAACCTCCACATCGAAAAGTACAAATAAGATGGCTACTACAAAATATTTGATAGAGAAAGGCTGGCGGGCATTACCTACTGATTTTATACCCGCTTCAAAAGTTTCTAACTTATCACTCGTTTTGCGTTTTGGACCTAAAAAGTGGGTAGCAACCAATGTAGTTACTACGAAACCTAAAGCAACAATTACTTGAAATATAATTGGTAAAAAATCTATAGCCGAACTTTGCGCTTGCATAATTATTATTTTGTGATTGCAAAAGTAAAAGAAAAAGGCAGAGTAACCAAACTCTGCCTTTTCTAAATTATTTAACTTTTTAATTATTTGCCTTTACCTTTTGGAGCTGGAGCAGCTAATTCTTTTAACTTAGCTGCTGCAAAAGTTCCAGTAGGATATACAGCTACACTTTTATTAAAATATTCTTTAGCTTTTTCCTTGTCTTTGTAGTAATAATAACCACCAATAGTATCATAAGCTTCAGAAAGTTTCTTAGCGTTTGCTGTAGCTAATTCAGGTTTTTCAGTTATCTTTTTGATATACTCCTCATAAAACGGAAGCATCAAACCCTTAGGCTCTTTCTCATCATCCAACAAACTGTTAATACGAGCTCTTGTTAAATATGCGTCGTAAGTTTCAGGAGCTAGTTGTGTCACTTTAGCAATTGACGAATCAGCCCTTACTAAGATATCTTTTGAAGGATTTTGTTTAGCTGTTAATTTTGCAGCATAATCAAAATAATTTGCCATTGCATTATAATAATAGTTATATAAAGCTCCTTTTCCGTTAGGATTAGCTTTTATAGCTTTCTCATAAATCTCAGATGATTTAGCATATTTTTTAGCATCGTAAAAACTTTTAGCAACTTCAGCCAATGCATCGGCATTTGTAGAATCTTTTTCTACAGCTTTAGTGATATTAATTAATGCTAAACTATCTTGACCAGCTTTTAACTGAGCTTTACCTAAATATAAATAATCGAAAGCAAGGATTTTGTTAGGGTCTTTCTCTTTAGCGAAGAAATCATTCATGCTGGTAAGTGCAGCAGGATAGTTTTTATTCTCATAAGCAGCCCAACCTTTCATCCTGGATACGATAGCACTCTTAGGATCGTTAGCTGGTGCTTGTATAGTTGATGCTACCTGCTCCAAAGTTGGAAAATCTTTTGCGTAAAATAAGAATTGAGCATAACGCAACTGAGACTCCAAAGATTTATCTGTTAAGTCCATGTACTTTTTGTAATTCTCAATGGCTTTTTTTGCTTTTTCTTTATCTGTACCAAAACTACTCCATTGTAAATATAACTCACCTAACTCGCGGTAAGCCGGACCGTAGTTTGCATCAGCAGCAATTACATCCTGTAATTCTTTCTCGCCTTCAGGAAAAGCCCTTGATTCTTTGTACATTTTACCAATCTGCGTTTTAGCTCTTCTGTTGTTAGGATCAACATCACCAACACGCATATATGGACCCAATGCTTCAGAGTTTTTTTTCTGCAAAGCATAAGCATCGCCTTGTGCTAAGAAAACTTCAGCATCCTTATCTTTAGAATCTAACTCATCTGCTTTGGTAATATTTGCTAAAGCATTGGTAAAATCCGGTTTTGATACATCATCACTCGGTTTATCCTGTGCTAAATAGGCTTTACCGATATACAAATAAGTTTTGTAGTCTTTAGGTGCCAAAGCTACTGCCTTGTCAAAATTAGTCTTAGCAGAACTTGGGTTATTAGATAACATATCTGCTTCACCTAAACCGATTAAGTTTAAGTTGTTTTTCGGATCAGCAGTAACACCCTTGGTAAATACGGCCCTGGCAGAGTCGATATAACCGGTTTTTAGGTAAACCAAACCAAGATTGTAATAATTATTACCATCTGAAGCTTTTGAACTCACCAATGATTTAAGCATTGATGATGCTTTTTGATACTGCTCCGCGTCGATGGCTTTTTTCGCGTCATTTAAATCTTGAGCAAAAACTGCAGAACCCATCAACACTAAACCTACATTTAAGGTTATTGCTTTCTTTAAAATTTTCATCGGATATCCTGTTTTTTATTTAATAAAAATGAAGTGTCTCTTTAGATTTACTTCGTGGTTCAATTTATAATTTTTAATTTAATTTCCTTTGGTCAGGTTAATTTGCCTTGGCATTAATTTATGTGGGCCAAGTCCAGATTTAAGTACAATCAATTGTCCCCTCTGACTTCTTAACCATGTTGCAAATCCTGTGCCTAAACCATCTCTTCCTTCGCAATCTATAATATTTATATTTCTTAAGAAAGGATAAACGCCATTGATTAAGTTATCCTGAGTTGGTTTATAGAACTGATCGTCTCCTACTTTCCCTTTTATATTCTTTACACCCAACACTTTTATCTTTGAAAGAGATTCACTCACCCCTGTATCTTTGCCCGTGATCCAATTCACGCCTAAAATACCAATAAAATTTTTATCTTCTGCAATAAGTTTAATTACTTCTTTGCTAGAATTTTTTGAGTAAACACCTGTAGCTGGAAACTGGCCAATATGGGCCAACTCTTTAAAATACTGAAAGGTACTAGAATAGGCGTTATCAAAGACCAGTTTTTTATCTGATTTCTTCCCCTGTAAGATATCAATCACCTCTTTAACGTTAATTGTACTATCGATATTGCTTTGATTTGTAATTAAAGCGATACCATCAATAGCGAAACGTGAAGAGTTAATTTTAATATTACGCTGATTATAATACTTTTCTTCTGCCTTGGTTAATAATCTTGGTAAAATAATTACCCTTACGCTATCATTCAAGAAAGCAGGTAATAATTCTTCTTCAGGTTTAACTGTCGCCTCAAATTTTGCATCCGGGTAGTCTAAACCAAAAATATTGATCTGATCCTGAACAATCGGTCCAACACTTTCATCAACCAATATTTTTAAGGTACCGCTTGTTCTGGTTTCTTTAACTGCATCCGTCTTGTTTTTACGCTTGCAGGATACGATTAATGCCAGTACACAAAATATTAAAAGGAAATTTTTCATTTAATTGATTAATCGCGCCTACCCAGGCTTAAAAGTCTTACAAAAGCATAAATAATTAAGAAGATACCAATTGCAATGCGGCCCCACTGCGGGATAGTGCTTAAACGAAGTGCAATAGGCTCATAAAATATGAATGCGAAACCCAATACCACATAAAAAACAAACATGATAAGGCCTAAAATGAGCAAAAACCGCTGTTTAGGCGATTTTTGCTTAAAAATATCAAAATTTAACATCTACTATTAGTTCAATGTAAAGTTAACGTTGATGTTGTATTTTACCCTTACCGGCTTACCATTCTGGATACCTGGGTTCCAACGTGGGCTCGCTTTTAATACACGGATGGCTTCTTCATCAGTTCCGCTACCCAAACCACGGGTAACTGTGATATCTGTTAATTTACCATCTTTTTCCACAACGAAAGATAAAAACACTTTACCCTGAACGTTGTTCTCCTGTGCCATTGGCGGATATTTTATTGCCTTACCTAAGTAGCCATAAAATTTAGCAATACCTCCGGGGAATTCTGGTTGTTTCTCAATACTAACAAAGTCATAAACTTTATTATCATCAACTGCAACTGCAGCTTCTCTTTTTGGTCCTTCACCTACTGGTTCAGCGATAACAATATCAGCAGTTGGATCACCTTTGATATCTCTCTGACCTGGATCAGCTTCCTTCAATTTTTCAACTGTAGGTGGTTCATCACGAACCTCGATATCGGGTTTTACAATCGGAGGTGGCATTTTCACCTGATCTACCTTTGGTGGCGGTGGCTCTACCGGTGGCGGTGGAGGTGTTTCCGGATTTACCGGTGGTGGTGGAGCTAAAATTACTTCCTGTGCTTTTACCTGATCTTCCTGTTGATCCATTGAACCTTTAATAAGGCTGTAGATTTTTGGAGAGAAAAATAATACAAGGAAGATAATAGATCCAATAATTAAGGCTTTGGTGGTATTTGCACCATTACTTTTACGCAATTGGTACGCACCATAGTTTTTGTTTTTATCTGCAAAAACCACTTCAAGCCATTCTTTTCTGAATATATCTAACTTCGACATAAAATTGGTTTTACTGATTATAAAATTCCTTTTTCTTTCATGAACTGTTTCTCATTGTCAAGGATGTTATCATCGTCGATTTGACGAACCTTAACTTTAAGAATTTCCAACTCATCCATTATATCTACAAAGTTTTGGAATGTAGAACCTGATGTTGGTTTTACCAGTACAACAAAGTCTCCGGCAACGCCTGAGGCATCAGCTGCTTTTCTATTTTTAACAATAGCATCTTCGATTTGTGAACCAGATTCGATAGTTGGGGCGCTTTCGCCAGCTACTCCCATGTACCATGCTACTTTATTGCTTTTACCTAACAAAATAGTCATTGTTTTACTTGCCTTCAGTTCCAATCTGTTCTCTGGTAACTTTTCGTTTTTATCTGGCTTTGCAATATCCATCGCTTGTGGCGTAGAGATTACTGTTGTTAAGATAAAGAATGTTACCAAAAGAAACATTAGATCCACCATCGGAGTCATATCAACCCTTGGGGTGGCTTTCTTCCCGCCTGTGTTTAATTCTGCCATTTCTTATTTCTTTTTAGCTTCAGAGTTGGTAACCAATAAAAACTTGTTTACACTTTGTTTCTGAAGTACATCAATAATCTTTTTAACTACCGGATATTCTTCTTTGGCGTCGCCTTTAATACTGATACGCATATCCTGATTGTTGATCTCTTTTGTAGCTTTACGCGCATTTAAAACCCAGGAATTTAACTGATTGTCAGTCGAATCCGATGGAATACCCGGTTGAACCCCAGGCTTCATACGGTCGCCGCTATTCATGGCGATAAGCGACTTTAAGCTCTGGATTGGCACACCGAAACTTCCTATGTTCGAGAAACGTTGAACTTCGGCCGGACTGAACGATATTTTGTACTGTTCGCCCATTAGCTCCAATGTTTTCGCTCTTACTTTCGTACCTGCTACTTCAAAGAAAACTTTCCCCTGCCCAATGGTTAATATCGCATTGTTTTCTACGGGTACCTTAAACTCATACGTTGAGGAAGGTGTAGAAACGGCTAGTGGTTCTGGTTGCCTTGCTGTAGCAGTTAAGATGAAGAAAGTAAGTAACAATGATGCCACATCACACATGGCAGTCATATCTGTTACTGTACTTGTTCTTTTAACTTTAATTCTAGGCATAATATTTTTTACTAGTTTTTAATAATGATGATCTTTTTTCCGGTTTTCCATAAAGCCGGTAAAAATTTTTTCAAAATTCTTATTTATGCGAACTAGCGTATGTTTGAACGATGCTGAAACCAGCCTCATCGATTGCGTAAGTTAACTTGTCAATTTTAGAAGTTAATACGTTATACATGATAATTGCCACAGTAGAAACCAAGATACCTGTTGCAGTATTGATCAATGCCTCAGAGATACCTACCGCTAATGCCGACTGATCTGGTGCTCCAGAGTTTGCTAAACCGGCGAATGCACGGATCATACCTGTTACTGTACCCAATAAACCTACCAATGTACCGATTGATACCAAAGTTGCAATTACAGTTAAGTTTTGCTCTAACATTGGCATTTCTAAAGCTGTAGCTTCTTCTACTTCTTTTTGGATAGCAACAATTGATTGCTCAACATCCATATTAGTATCAGCTTCAACTTCACTGTATTTTTTCAAACCAGATTTAATTACGTTAGCAACTGAACCTTGTTGTTTATCACACTCAGCTTTTGCAGCTTCGATGTTACCTGCGCTTAATAAACCTTGTACTTTGCGAATGAAAGTATCTAAGCTAGATTTTCCACTTGCTTTACCAATAACGATGAAACGTTCGATAGAGAATACAATTACTACTAATAGTAATCCAACTAAGATCGCTACGATAGGACCTCCTTTGTAAGCTGTTCCAAGATAGTTACCAGGTAATGGTAATTTCTCTCTGTCACCATCGATAAAGTTACTTCCTTCTCCGAATACGAATCTCCAAACACAGAATCCAATGATAATACAAATTGGAATAACGAATGTTGCAAATACATTTGAAGCACTAGAAGAGCTCTCTTTTTTAACAGTTGTTGGTTTTGGTGCGTTTGCCATTTTTTTTGAAATTTTAGTTTTAGTTCTTGTTTTTAATTTTTAGCTGTTTTTTTTCTTTTGTACAACACTCAACGTTTCATATCCGAAATTGTTGCGAAAAACAAATTTATAAATTGATTTTAAATTACAAATTAATAAATCAATAAGCAATTAAATCGTTACTTAGAATTTTGTTTCGGTAATTCACCATAGGTGTATAACAAAAAAATTGCCCCAGCCGAGGCAATTCTTTCACAATAAAAACTAAAAAAAAATCGATTTGCAAATTTTTCGTTCAAAAAATGCATTTTAAAGCACATTTAACATAATTTTAACGCTTCGTGTCTGCTTTTTGGTACTTTTGTCAGTTCAAACTGCTTAAAATTTTCTGAGAAGGCATCTGCCAGTTGATAAGCTTTTAAAAAATATTCTTCCTGATTATCCCATGTTTTAGAAGGGTCTAAAATATCATAGGGCACACCCGGACAAATTAAGGGCATCATTAATTTAAACACATGATGTTTTTTATAATGGTGGTGATTTAAATCCCCGTTTAATGCTGCTTTGATCATTGCCCGTGTATAACTTAATTTCATCCTTTTACCAACACCATAAGCTCCCCCACTCCATCCTGTGTTTACCAGCCAAACTTGTACCTGGTGTTTTTTCATTTTCTCGCCGAGTAATGCGGCGTATTTTGAAGGATGCAATGGAAGAAAAGCTTTTCCAAAGCAAGCAGAAAATGTTAACTGGGGCTCAGTAACGCCAGCTTCTGTTCCGGCAACTTTAGCGGTATAACCACTCATAAAATGGAACATGGTCTGCTCTACGTTTAATCTGGATATTGGAGGCAATACGCCAAACGCATCAGCGGTAAGAAAAAAAATATTTTTTGGTACCGCGGCAACAGAGGGCAGAATAGCATTATCAATATAATCTATGGGATAAGCTACACGCGTATTTTCTGTTTTATCAATATTGGAATAATCAACATCTTTTGTTCCCGGGAAGAAGTTGATGTTTTCTAATAATGAGCCAAATTTAATCGCTTTAAATATCTGAGGCTCTTTTTCTTCTGTTAAATCAACACATTTTGCATAACAGCCGCCCTCGAAGTTGAATACGGAATCGTTACCCCAGCCATGCTCATCATCTCCAATTAAACCGCGCTCAGGATCGGCTGACAAAGTAGTTTTGCCCGTTCCAGATAAGCCGAAGAAGATAGCGGTATCTCCATCTTTGCCAACATTAGCCGAACAGTGCATAGAAAGTGTATTCTTATATACCGGAAGAATGAAATTCAGTACAGAGAAAATTCCTTTTTTGATTTCACCTGTATAACCGGTTCCCCCGATCAAAATCATTTTTTTAGTAAAATTGATGATGGAAAAATTTTCCTGACGGGTTCCATCAACAGCAGGATCTGCCTGAAATCCCGGAGCGGCAATAATGGTCCACTCCGGACTGCTTATTAAATCATCTTCATCAGGACGGATAAATAAATTGTGAGCAAAAAGATTCTGATACGCTGTTTCAGTAATTACGCGGATGGATATTGCATAATCCGGATCAGCACATGCCGAAGCATCACGTACATAGATTTTCTTATCGCCAAGGTAATTGGTAAGCTTATTGAATAACTGGTCGAATTTCTCAGGACAGATTTTAATGTTTACATCACCCCACCAAACCTCTTCTTCTGTTATGTCGTCGCACACGATAAACCTGTCTTTAGGCGAACGTCCGGTAAATTTACCGGTATCAATGGCCAGTGCTCCCGATGCCGCCAGTATACCTTCTTTATTTAATAATGCATCATCAATTAACTCTTTTGGAGATAACTGGTAATTTACAGCAATGTTCCCGCCTAGATTTAAATAGCTTAAATCTGGCGCTTGCAGTTTCTTTTTGCTCATAACAATAAGTTAGTTAGTGGAGCAAAGGTAAAGACTTATATTGCACAAAAACGAGTTTTAAAACATAATTTTTTACATATTGTAGCAAATACACTATGATTTAAATATCTGATATTTAATTAATTAAACCATATTTTTAAATATAAAAAAAATCAAAAATATACACTAAGTAAAATATGGTAAATGGTTTTAGTGTTTAAATCTTCTGAGTCCAGACTGACTTATATGGGATTGAGTATAAGTTATGCTTCTTAGATAAAAAACATCAATTTCACCCCGCCTTGGAAAAAGGAGGGGAATAATTAAACGCCGGAAAGGCAACGCACTTCAATAGTAGCACCAGCCCGCATTAAATAAACCTGATAAAAGCGGCAGCTCCCGATCTCACCCACAACAAAACAGCACCACCATCGGGACTATAGCGGTTAGCAGGGCTGCACTGCCCAAAAAGCTACTGCAGCATCTTTTCTAAAAAAATTACTGATCAACCACCCCGCCCTGCGGGCACCCCTCCAAAGAAGGGGAATAATATGGCTATTTCATTTACTTAAACGTTTTAATAGAAATTTCGAAATAAAATTGAAAAAACATTTGCATTTTAAGAAAATAATCTCCTACTTTACGGTGTACAAAATACACGAAGACAAGATGAATTTTAACACTTCAATTATTACAACGATTATTATTACCACCGGTATAAACCAGCGGGGCTAATTTGTTGTAAATTGAAAAAACATAAAACACAGAGAGCGTCCCGATGAAAGTCGGGACGCTTTTTTTTTAAACCATGCTGAATGAAACCTGTACAGACGAGCATTTTAAAACACAGATCGGTGCGGCAACAAACAGTTAAACCCAATATAAACTAATGAAAGTACTCAAATTCGGCGGCACATCCGTAGGTTCGGCCGAGAACATTAAAACCCTCTTGCGCCTGGTTGGCGAAGAAAAACAGAAGAATAGCCCGGTAGTTGTATTATCGGCAATGAGTGGTGTAACCAATCTGCTTACCGATATGGCCGAAATGGCTGAGCGTGGTGAAGATTATGATGCCCATTTAAAAGAAATTGAGGCCAAACACTTTGCGGTAATCCGTTCGCTTTTACCTGCAGCAGCACAAAACCCTGTGTTTACGCGCTTAAAAATCTTTTTTAACGAACTGGAAGATCTGCTACAGGCAGTGACCAACCTGCGTGAGCTTAGCTTACAGACCAAGGATCAGATTTTAAGCTATGGCGAACGTTGTTCTACTTTTATGATCAGCCACATTGCTTCGCAAACTTTTGGAGGCGCGCTTTATGTAAACGGGTCGGAACTGATTAAAACCGATAGCAACTTCGGTCAGGCCAAAGTTGATACCGAGTTGACTGAAATGCTGATCAACAATTTTTACCAGGAAAATAAGGATAAGGTACTTTTTGTTACTGGTTTTATAGCGAGCAATGCAGCAGGAAGGGTAACGACTTTAGGCCGTGGTGGCTCTGATTATACTGCAGCGGTATGGGGTGCAGCCTTAAATGTGGAAGAAATAGAAATATGGACCGATGTAAACGGCATGATGACAGCTGATCCGAGGATCGTTAAAAAAGCTTTCTCTTTGCCAGAGCTGAGCTATACTGAAGCCATGGAACTGAGTTATTTTGGTGCAAAAGTGATTTATCCGCCAACGATGATCCCTGCTTTTATGAAGAAAATCCCCATTGTGATCAAAAATACTTTCGAACCGGATTTTGCAGGCACCTATATTAAAAGTGATGTAAAAGCATCTAATTTACCCATAAAAGGAATTTCTTCTATTGATCAGATCAGCATTATCAACCTAACCGGAAGTGGCATGGTGGGTAAGGCAGGCTTTAGCGGAAGATTATTCTCACTACTTTCGCGCGAACAGATCAATGTGGTATTGATTACACAATCTTCATCAGAGCATAGTATTACCTTCGCAGTTAAGCCAACAGATGCTTCGCAGGCCATTTCATTAATCAAAAAAGAGTTTGAGCTGGAACTGGATGCAAAAAAACTGGAACTACCAGAAGTTGAAAGTAACCTTTCAGTTTTGGCCATCGTGGGTGAAAACATGAAACGTACACCGGGTATGAGCGGACGTTTGTTCAATGCATTGGGCCGTAATGGTATCAATGTAAGAGCTATTGCACAGGGCTCATCTGAATATAATATCTCTGTGATCATCAGCAAAGATGATCTATCTAAAGCGGTTAATGCGGTACATGACGCCTTTTTTACCGACCTGAAAAGAACGCTTAACGTGTTCTGCCTCGGCACAGGGAACATTGGTAAAACCTTATTTAATCAACTGAAAGAGCAAATGCCTTTCCTGGCAGCTAATAATGATCTACAGGTTAAGGTTGCAGGCATTAGCAATACGCGACAAATGATCTTCAGCGCAGATGGTTTACCACTCGAAAATTGGGAAACCGAACTAGCTGCTAATGGTGAAAAAGCTGATTTAGCTGGTTTTGTAGCCAAAATGAAAGCTTTAAACTTACCCAACTGTGTTTTTGTGGATAATACGGCAGCGGAATCACCAATAGAATTTTATCAGGGTATATTCGAAAGCAGCATTTCAGTAGTAACCTGCAATAAAAAAGGAAACTCTGCTGGTTATGCGCAGTATAAATCATTCAAAGATACCGCCCGTAAATTTGGTGTTGATTTTTATTATGAAACCAATGTTGGTGCTGGTTTACCTATTATACGCACGCTGAAAGAATTAATGATGAGCGGCGATAAAGTTGCCCGGATTGAGGCTATTTTATCAGGAACCATTTCATACATCTTCAATAATTTTAAGGGTGAAGCCGGTTTTTACGAAACGGTAAAAGAAGCACAGGAACTGGGTTATACGGAACCAGATCCACGTGATGACCTGAACGGAAAAGATTTTATGCGTAAGATGTTGATCCTGGCACGCGATGCAGGTTATCCATTGGAAGCCAGCGATGTGAAAATTGACAATATTTTGCCCGAAGCCTGCTTAAACGCTTCAACAGTAGAAGATTTTTATGCGGAACTTAAAGCCAATGCGACTTATTTTGAAAATCTAAAAAACACGGCAGCCAACGATGGAAAAGTTTTACGTTACATTGGCAAGTTAGAAGATGGCAATGTAGAGATCAGTCTTCAAATGGTTGATGATAGCCATCCTTTTTATATGCTATCGGGGAGTGACAACATTATTTCTTTCACTACTGATCGTTATAAATCACGTCCATTGGTGGTAAAAGGCCCAGGTGCAGGCGCAGAAGTAACGGCTGCCGGTGTTTTTGCGGATATCATTAACGTTGGTACTTTAAACAACTAATACCATGAATCCGGTTTTAGCACATAAAAATGAAATCCTAAGCCTGGTTGATCAGGCAATGATTGATTTTGAAAATATCACGGAAAAAGCATGGAACGATAAACCGCAACCCTCAAAATGGTCTAAAAAAGAATTATTAGGTCATTTGATCGATAGTGCATCGAATAATATCCGTCGATTAATTATTGGCCAGTATGAGCAGTGTGTTAAAATCGTTTATCATCAGGATGAATGGGTGCTTTATCAAAATTATCAGGGAACTGATATTAGTGAGGTTAAAACACTTTGGAAATTATTGAACTATCAGATTTGCCGGGTAATTGAAAACATTCCGGAAGAAAAGCTTCAGAATAACTGTGATACCGGAAAAGGAAAAACAGAACTGCATACACTTTCTTATTTTATTGAAGATTATGTGTTGCATTTAAAATATCATTTAAAGCAAATAACGGCATAATAGCTATGTTAGGAATCGAGAATTTAGGTGCATTTATATTAGCTGCTATTATAGTGGTTATTACGCCCGGTGTAGATACCATAATGGTTTTAACAAGAAGTATTTCTAAAGGAAAAAATTCAGGTTTATACTCTGCTCTAGGTGTCAGTTTGGGCTTGCTTGTACATACTTGTGCAGCTACATTTGGCCTTTCTCAAATTTTATCGAAATCAGCCATTGCTTTTAGCATAGTTAAATACCTGGGCGCAGCCTATCTTATTTACCTGGGCTACCGGTCTTTTGCCAGTAAAGGTGAACACGTTGAGATAAAGCCCGTTGAAAGTAAAGTAACCGGAATGAAACAAATGTTTTTTACGGCGCTTTTGAGTGATATTTTAAATCCTAAAATAGCCCTCTTCTTTCTTGCCTTTTTACCCCAGTTTATCAACAGTGAGGAAATTAATAATCCGATTCCTTATTTTTTACTCGGCCTGATTATGTTCTTCATAACCTTAATCTGGTGCTCATTTTTAGCATTAACAGGAAGCAACGTAGCTAAGCACTTTAACCGAAATAAAAATATCGAGATCTGGATGAACAAAACTTCAGGGGTAGTATTTATTCTATTGGGGCTAAAAATAGCCTTAACTAAAAAATAACATTTAAGTTTTACCAAACAGCCAATAAGGCAATCAGTATTAAAAGATGCAAAAGAATATAAATGATAATGAGCTAGTTCCAGCAGATTTAGAAGTTGGAACTTCTATCCGGGTATTTGCACCCGCAACTGTAGCAAACGTTGTTTGTGGTTTCGACGTATTGGGTTTCGCCGTAAACGAACCGGGTGACGAAGTGGAAATGCGTTTTACCGATACACCAGGAGTAGTGATCAAAAGAATTACCGGCGATGACGGTCGTTTACCATTGGATGCTGCTAAAAATACGGTAAGTGCCAGTGTGCAACATTATTTAAAACACATCGATCGTTTGGATGTGGGCGTAGAAATTGAACTCCACAAAAAAATGCCTATCGGCAGTGGATTGGGCTCTAGCTCGGCCAGTACGGTTGCAGGTTTATTTGCCATTAACAAATTAATGGGCGATTTATTAACGGCCAAAGAACTGGTTCCTTTTGCCATGAAAGGTGAAGAACTGGCTTGTGGCTATGGCCACGCCGATAATGTTGCACCTGCTTTGTTGGGCGGTTTTGTACTGGTAAGAAGTTACGAACCATTAGACGTGATTTCTTTGCCAACACCAGCCGGAATGTACGCCGCAATTGTTTATCCGGAAGTTGATGTACCAACAAAAGATGCACGCCAAATGATCCGTAGTAAGGTTGCCCTAAAGGATGCAGTTACCCAATGGGGAAACGTAGCTGGTTTGGTAAGTGGATTGTTCATGAATGATTTCGACTTAATTGGAAGAAGCATGAAAGATGTGCTGGTAGAACCTACCCGCTCGATCCTGATCCCTGGTTTTGAAGAAATGAGAAAACTGGCAATGGAAAATGGTGCAATTGGTTTCGGAATTTCAGGTTCTGGTCCTTCTGTTTTCGCATTGACCAAAGATGAAGAAACAGCCAGAAAAATAACTAAATCGCAACAGCAACACTTGCATAAAATAAATATTAATAGCAAAGCTTTTGTTTCTCCGGTTAACGCGGAAGGGCCAAGAGTAATTTCTTAAGGCTGGAAGGTAGAGGGTTTAAGGGTGGAGGGCTAAGCATCCAAAACCTTCCAACCCTCAACCTTTCAACCCTCCAACCTCATTAAAAATGAAACTATACTCAACCAACAATAAAGATTTACGTGTTTCTTTTAAAGAAGCCGTTTTTAACAGTATGCCTCAGGATAAAGGCTTATACATGCCGGTAGAAATCCCGCAGCTTGATGCCGGTTTTATTGAAAATATCGAACAATATTCTTTACCTGAAATTGCTTACAAAGTAGCCTCAACACTATTAAAAGATGAGATTCCGGCTGAAGATTTAAAGGCTTTAATTGATGATGCCATTAATTTTGATGCTCCCGCAATAAAATTGGATGATAAAACCTTTGTACTCGAATTGTTCCATGGCCCCTCTTTGGCTTTTAAAGATTTTGGCGCCCGTTTTATGAGCCGTGTGATGGCTTATTTCTTAAAAGATGGCGAACAGCTGCTAGATGTATTAGTTGCCACTTCAGGAGATACCGGTGGAGCTGTAGCATTAGGTTTCTTAGGTGTTCCGAACACCAGGGTAACGATTCTTTATCCCGAAGGAAAAGTGAGTCCGATACAGGAGTTGCAGTTAACCACAAACGGTGAAAACATTAGGGCAATTGAGGTAAAAGGAACGTTTGATGATTGCCAGGCTTTGGTGAAGCAGGCTTTTGCTGATGATGAACTGAATGCGAAATTCAGGTTGACTTCTGCTAACTCCATCAATATTTCACGGTTAATTCCTCAAACCTTTTATTATTTCAACACTTATGCCCAATTGAAAAAACAAGGTTATAGCGATGTTGTATTTTCGGTTCCCAGCGGAAATTTCGGAAATATCGGTGCCGGCTTACTGGCTTACAAATTAGGATTGCCAATTAAACAGTTTATCGCCGCTACTAATGTGAACGACACTGTTCCACGCTTTTTAGAAAGTGGTTTTTACGAAACAAAACCATCAACACAAACCTATTCGAATGCGATGGATGTTGGTGCACCAAGCAATTGGGTCCGCATTATGGATCTGTTTGATCAGGATGTAGAAGCGCTTAAAAAAGTGGTTACGGCTTATCGCTTCACTGACGAAGAAACATTGGGAGGCATTAAAGAACTCGACAACAAACTTAATTATGTTGCCTGTCCCCATACTGCAATTGCGTATTTGGCAATTGAAAAATACAGAAGCGAAAATCCATCTGATGAAAGTGCGGCTGTTTTCTTATCTACTGCGCATGCCTGTAAATTCCCGGATATTTTCCCGGCGGATATTGCAGCTAAAATCGAAATCCCGGAGCAGGTAAAAGCTTTGGAAAGTAAACCTAAACATGCAGATCAATTGGCGGCAGACTTTGAAGGATTTAAAAGTTATTTGCTTAAAGGGTAGTAATTAGATTGATCGTCATTTCGAGCGGAGTGCAACGAAGCCGAGAACCATGGAGTGCCCAGTGAAGCTAAATCTGTCTAGAGATAGATCTCGCTGTTCCGCTGCGCTACAGTCGAGATGACGATTTATAAAAGTGCAAATCCATCCCAACTTCTGACCTATCTCTAAAGTTAGCCGGGATTTGTAATCCTTAACCAAAAAAAGTCATACAACACAAAGGTCCGGACTATAAATCCGGACCAACTTGAAAATATTTATTTAATTAACAGAAGCGAAAGCTGTAGAAGTAATGCTAACATTATTAAATGTCGCGCTGCCGGTGCTGGTGGTAATCGCTTGTCCATTAAATCTAAAAGTGCGTGAACCTGGGGCAGCAGTATAAATAATAACCGTATAAGTGCCGGCCGTCAACGGACCGTATGAACCTCCACTTGGACCAAAATAAGCACTAACAGGAGTAGGTCCGTACAGGTAAATAGATCCGTTATCACCAGTTCCATTACTTAAATTTAAACCAATGCTAAAAAATTTACTGGCCTTATTTTCAGCCTTAGTATTTTGCAAAGGTAACACAGCCAGTACTGTACAGAACAGGAATAATTGAATAAGCTTTTTCATAATAATTGTTTTTAATTGTAGATTTATATTTGGTTAATTATATAAAAATAAAAATTTAAGCATTACGTAGGATCGTTTTATTTATAAAAATAAAAAAGGCCGGAACATTACTCCGACCTGAATCAACTATAAAACTAAAAAAATTACTTTGTATTTCTGGATTTTAAACTGTTTACTTCTGCCTTTAATTGTTCTATTTGCTCTTGTTGCTCTTTTATACTGGCGACCAAAAGCGGGACTAAACTTTCGTAGTCTACCTTAGTAATGGTCGCATTTTTAAAGGCGTTTTTGCCAGATACATAACTTTTAGCTTGGACTGAAACGATCTCAGGAATAGTTGTTTTAGCTTCAGCACCTACAAAACCATACTGTGATTTGGCTGATAACTTTAGTTTTTCCGCCCAGGCTTTATCGTAATTAAAACTTACCGGCTGGAGCTTAGTTACCTGACTCAGGGCATTTTCTACAGGCTTAACATTATTTTGCACAACTTCCTGTGCACTGATTTTTAAAGAAGCAGCGATTAATAACACTGCAAATGAAATTGCTCGTTTCATATATATTATTTTAAAATTTGAAATAGACTATCTGTTCTACAGGATTTGCAGAAAATTAAACACAGAAATATGTTTAAATGGAGGGTGGTGGAGTTAAAACTTCAGGGAAGTATGCCAATTGAAGAGAACAATCAGGAACAATCACCTTTTTTGAAGTTTGAAGCGGAAAATACATTTTCCCATGAAACATGGTTTCCTGTATTGCATATTCGGTTTCTATTTTCTTTTCTTCTTTCTCTGTTGCATCATCACTTGTAGATAGAACCTCAACATTATCTGTAGAATAGCTTAAATACGAAACCACACGACTCACTTTTAAGACAAAAGTTAGTGCAATGCAGGCAATCAATATATATTTAAGGCCCTCTAATTTCATTGTTACAAATATAATTGCTACAATATTAAAACAACAAAATTAAGGTTAAAGTTCTGTAAGAATTTGAAATATTGGGCAGATGCTATGCGCAAGTTTATGAAAGCAAGGAGCTTTTCCAATAATGGTTTGGATCAGACCTCGCAGTTTTTTGAAACCTGCGAGGTCTTTTTACTAAAAAATAGCTTTAGCAATCTTTTTAGTTTGTTCAGGGCGGCCCATGGTATAAAAGTGTAATACAGGGGCGCCAAAATCGATCAGTTCTTTACATTGTTTGATCATCGCTTCTGTACCAATTTCTTTAGCCTCGTTATTGTTTTTAGCGTGAGATAGCGCATCCGTCAATTCATCAGGTAAATCTATGTGAAAAATCTTCGGTAATACATTTAACTGCGATAAGGTACTTATAGGTTTCAAACCTGGTATAATTGGAATATTGATATCGTTTTCCCTGCATTTCTTTACAAAATCGAAATACTTCTGGTTGTCGAAGAACATCTGTGTTACGATAAACTCTGCTCCCGCTTCAACTTTCTTTTTCAGATATTTGAAATCGGTATTCATGTTAGGTGCTTCGAAGTGTTTTTCAGGATAACCAGCTACGCCGATACAGAAATCGCTTTTAAAGGTTTCGACATCTTCGTGGAGAAATTTACCATCGTTATGGTTCTTGATGTGCTCGATTAAATCTGTAGCATAACAGTGTCCACCAGGAGTTGGTACAAAATTCCCATCTGCCTTACGTGCATCTCCACGCAAAGCCAAAACATTATCGATCCCTAAAAACTGTAGGTCGATCAATGCATTTTCGGTTTCTTCTTTGGTAAATCCACCGCAAATGAGATGCGGAACGGCGTCAACTTTATATTTATGAATAATGGCTGCACAGATGGCAATGGTACCAGGGCGCTTGCGGTAAGATACCTTTTGCAGCAAGCCATTTTCCTGTTCTTTATAAATGTAGTCTTCGCGGAGCGAAGTTACATCAATAAAAGGGGGATTGAACTCCAATAGTGGCTCTATGGCATCATAAATCCATTGGATACTTTGCCCTTTAATAGGCGGTAATAGCTCAAAAGAAAATAAGGTTTTACCCTTCGCGTTTTTTATATGGTCTGTAATCTTCATAACCCAACCCCTTAAGGGGCCTTAAATTTTAATTTGTATGCAATTCCCTCCCCTTAAGGGGCCGGGGGTTAATATGCTAAATTCGGACTTAACCACCGCTCCACTTCTTCAATTGGCATATTTTTCCTGATGGCGTAATCTTCAATCTGGTCTTTGGTAATTTTTCCCAATCCAAAATACCTCGATTCGGGATGCGCGAAATAAAACCCACTTACCGCCGCTGTTGGATACATGGCATAACTTTCTGTTAAGTGCAACCCTATTTTATTCTCCGCATCAAGCAATTGGAATAAAGTACCTTTTTCAGTATGTTCCGGACAAGCAGGATAACCTGGTGCCGGACGGATACCGGCATATTCTTCCTTGATCAGTTCCTGATTACTCAGATTTTCATCCTGTGCATAACCCCAATATTCTTTACGTACACGTTCGTGCATGCGCTCGGCAAAGGCTTCCGCCAAACGATCGGCCAGTGCTTTGGCCATGATGCTGTTATAATCATCGTAATTAGATTCAAACTCATTCACCAGTTCATCAATCCCGATACCAGCAGTTACGGCAAAACCACCAAAATAATCCTGAATACCACTTTCTTTCGGTGCAATAAAATCAGATAACGCATAATAAGGCTGTCCATCTACTTTTTCGGCCTGCTGGCGGAGGGTGTAGATAGTTACCAGTTTGGAGTCATTTGATAACTGATCACTGGCAACTGTCAACTGAATATCGTCTCCCACCGCATTTGCCGGCCAGAAACCAATTACAGCTCTTGCTGTTAGCAGTTTTTCGTCGAGAATACGTTTTAATAAGGCCTGTGCATCATCAAAAAGTTTCTTTGCTTCGTCGCCTACATTTTTATCGTCAAAAATTTTCGGGTAACTTCCACGGAGCTCCCAGGTATGAAAAAATGGCGTCCAATCAATATAGGGAACCAGTTCCTCTAATGGGTAATTATCGAAAACCCTGGTACCTGTAAATTCGGGAACAGGTAGGTTGGGTTGAAAATCGATCTTAAATTTATTTTCGCGAGCTTCTTCCAACGTTTTAAAACGTTTATCAGAACGCTTATTTAAATGCGCTTCGCGGGCTTTGTCATATTCAGCCCTGATGCCTGCGATATAGTCATCTCTCGTTTCAGGATTCATCAAGGTACTGCAAACGGTAACACTTCTAGAAGCATCTAATACGTGAATAGCAGGACCTGAATAATTCGGCGCTACTTTTACGGCTGCATGGATCCTGGAAGTTGTTGCGCCACCTATTATTAATGGAATGGTAAAACCTTCACGCTCCATTTCTTTGGCAAAGTGAACCATTTCATCCAGAGACGGTGTAATTAAACCACTTAAACCAATAATATCAGCATTTATTTCTTTGGCTTTTTTGATGATTTCCTGTGCCGGAACCATTACGCCCATGTCTACAATTTCGAAGTTATTGCAAGCCAATACTACGCCTACAATATTTTTACCAATATCGTGCACATCGCCTTTTACAGTGGCCATTAACACCCTTCCTGCCGACGAATTCTGATCCTGGTCAGGATTATCCAGTTTCTCCTGCTCAATAAATGGTAACAGATAGGCTACCGCTTTTTTCATTACCCTTGCCGATTTTACCACCTGGGGCAAGAACATTTTTCCGGCACCAAAAAGGTCCCCGACAATGTTCATTCCATCCATCAATGGCCCTTCAATTACCTGAATCGGGCGGGCATATTTTTGTCTGGCTTCTTCCACATCATCATCCAGGTATTCCACAATTCCCTTTACTAAAGAATGAGATAATCTTTCTTCAACAGAACCTTTTCTCCACTCTTCATCTTTAACCACCTCTTTACCTTTTGATTTTACGGTATCGGCATATTCTACCAAACGTTCTGTCGCATCTTCCCTTCGGTTCAAGAGTACGTCTTCTACCCTCTCTAATAGTTCTGGCGGAATTTCCTGATAGACCTCCAGCATCCCTGCGTTAACGATCCCCATATCTAAACCTGCCTGAATGGCGTGATAAAGAAATGCGGAGTGCATCGCTTCGCGAACAGTATTATTTCCCCTGAAAGAGAATGAGATGTTCGAAACCCCACCACTCACTTTGGCATAAGGCAGGTTTTCTTTGATCCAGCGGGTGGCATTTATAAAATCGACGGCATAATTATTATGCTCTTCCAATCCGGTTGCAACGGTTAAGATATTTGGATCGAAAATAATATCCTCTGGCGGGAAACCAATTTCGTGTACCAGAATATCATAACTCCTTTTACAGATTTCCTTTCTACGCTCGTAATTATCGGCCTGCCCCTGCTCATCAAAAGCCATTACCACAACAGCAGCACCATATTGCATAATTTTGCGGGCACTTTCGCGGAATTTATCTTCCCCTTCTTTTAAGGAAATCGAGTTTACAATTCCTTTTCCCTGCAAACATTTTAAGCCATTTTCGATAACCGACCATTTCGATGAATCGACCATGATAGGCAATTTGGCAATATCGGGTTCAGAGGCGATGAGGTTTAAAAATTTGGTCATTGCTGCTTCCGAATCCAACATCCCCTCATCCATGTTCACATCAATTACCTGTGCACCGCCTTCAACCTGTTGCAAAGCAACAGCTAATGCAGCTTCATAATCGCCACCCAAAATCAGTTTGGAGAATTTTGGAGATCCGGTAATATTGGTTCTTTCACCAATATTGACAAAAATACTATCCGGAGTGATGGTTACAGGTTCCAATCCGCTTAAACGCATATAAGGCTCGAGCACCGGAATTTTGCGGGGTTCAGCTTTTCTGGCATTTTTGGCAATGCAACCAATATGTTCCGGCGTAGTACCACAACAACCGCCCACAATATTCACAAAGCCAGAGGCAATAAAATCGTCAACCAAATGTGCGGTTTCGTGTGGTTGCTCATCATAAGCACCAAACTCATTTGGTAATCCTGCATTTGGATAGGCCGAAACGTAACAACCTGCTTTTGCAGCAAGCTCCTCAATATGCGGACGCATTTCTTTTGCACCTAAAGCACAGTTAAAACCGATACTTAATGGTTTTGCGTGCATTACAGAGTTCAGAAAAGCTTCGGCAGTTTGCCCCGAAAGTGTTCTGCCGGAAGCATCGGTAATAGTACCAGAAATCATGATCTCCAGTTTACGGCCAATTACCTCTTCGTATTTTTTTATGGCTACAATAGCCACTTTAGCATTTAAAGTATCGAAAATAGTTTCGATTAATAATACATCAGAACCACCATCTACCAAACCCCGTACCTGCTCATAATAAGCAGCTTCCAGTTCATCAAAATAAACCGCCCTAAAACCAGGGTCGTTTACATTCGGCGACATGGAAAGGGTACGGTTAGTTGGGCCAATAGCACCAGCCACAAAACACTTGCGACCGGGGTTTGCAGCCATAAATTCATTTACAGCTTCTTTTGCCACCCGTGCCCCTTCGAAACTCATTTCGTAAGAAAGGTCTTCCATCTGGTAATCGGCCATCGAAATGCGCTGGGTACTGAACGTATTGGTTTCGATGATATCGGCACCGGCCGCCAGGTATTCCAGGTGTATTGTTTTTATAATATCCGGACGTGTGATGTTGAGCAAATCGTTGTTGCCTTTTACATCACAGGGATGGTTTTTAAATCGCTCCCCTCTAAAATCTTCTTCGGTTAAGGTATATCGCTGAATCATGGTACCCATTGCACCATCAATCACCAAAATACGTTTCTCTAATTCTTCTCTTATACCCATTTGTTGTGTAAAATGTGGGATGGAAAATGGAAAATGGCAAGACACATCATACATCCTCCATTATACATTATTACATCCTAAAAGGCTTATCTAAAAAGTTGGTACGTGAATCGTAATCCTAAACTTATCTGTTTCCGCTATTTGCAGAATAGAATTTAGCACCTTGTAGGTTACAGGTTGCTAAGACTTCGTTGGGTCTAATCCCTCCGTCTTTCTTAATAAGCATACAAAAATGCAACAAAGCAACATCAATTCCAAAATTTATCGCCTTGCAACCAAATAAAATTACAAAGGCCACGCAAAACTGCGCAGCCTTAAGAATATTGTTCTGTTTTTAAAATCAGCAGACTACCTTTTTTCCATATTTTTTATTATACAAAATTACTATATACGCCAACCAAATTCCACCTACGGAACTTACAATATAGATATTTTCGGTTATAAAAGATTTAGTTATCGCCTGTATACAAGCGCCAATTAAGATGAAGCTAACAACTGCGACAAACTTATTCATTACTTTCTGCTTCCGAAAATGCGTAATAAGAAAAGGAAGATATTTAAGAAATCTAAGTATAAGGACAGTGCAGCTACAATAGCCATTTTTTTAGATTCAATCTGAAGAACCTGTTCGCCGCTAGCTTCGATCCCTTCGCCAATTCTTTTTATTTTTTGCACATCGTAAGCCGTTAATGCCGTAAATATGGCAATACCAATGAATGCCATAAACAAACTGAACTGTTCGCTTTGAACAAACATATTTATTACACTGGCAATCACTAAACCAATTACGCCAACCATTAAAATTGGCCCAAATTTACTTAGATCGATATTGGTTGTATAACCCATAAATGCCATAATTCCAAATATTCCGGCAGCTCCAGCAAAACAACTCACCACTGAGCCTGAAGTATAAGTTAACAAGATAAAACTTAAACTCACTCCAGTTAATACTGAATAAAGTACAAAAACGCCAATTAATGCTGGCAATGATAATCTGCTTAAACCGAATCCCATTAATAAAACCAATCCGAGTGGTGCAAACATCGCTATATAACCGAAAATCGACATGCTCACTTTTCCAGTTGAGGGATTAATATTTAAAAGGTATTGCATCAATTGCTCATTAGTACCAAATAAATACGCTGCCACTGTCGATAAACTTAACGCCACAAACATCCATAAGAAAACGTTGGCAAAGAATTTTTTAGAAACAGATCGTTCCTGAACGAAAACACTGTTGTCCTGATATTGATAATTTTGTTGTTCCATTTAATTTTTTGTGTATTTATTAGTTTTTATTTGAAATAAAGTCCGATTATCATTAATGCTAAAGCTATGAATAACCCAACAAACCATTTTATCATGTCTGTTTTTGTATTTGCCAAATCTTCTTTTGAGGCTAAATGTGCAGTTTTATCTACAACTGTTTTATCAACTTTAGACTCAATATAACTTGTTAAATTTTCGGCAACATCCTTATCTAGCTTTTCGCTTAAAAGTGCATATAACTGAGTTACTGAAATATTCATAATTATTAATGATTAAGCTTTGCCTTGTTAATCTCTTTCTTTAAATTATCTCGTAAGATAAAGATAATATTTTAGTTCAATCTTTTTGTCAACAGTTCTTCAACTTTTTTAAAGAATTGTAACGGTTTTAATGTACGCCATGGCAGATTATCAAATGCACCGCCAAAGTTAATGTAATAATCGATGCTATTATCGCGAAATTCGCTGATCACATGCTCCTGAAAATTTACCCCAACAATCCAGCCATCTTCTACTTCCTGAAACCATTCTTCGTAATAACTATCATCTGAAGCGTGAAAATTAAGTACATTTTCTCCTATCAGGATAAACTTATTAATGCCTTCGTCCATCATCAGCTCTAAAATATCGCGCTTCATCAGCATAATATCGTTGTTAATGGCATCGTTCCACTCGCCGATAAATTCGATAATGGCATAACTTCTGTCGTAGTCGGCATATAATACCTTCATGTACAGTGTATTCGAACCAAACTCATCCCATTGCGGATGCAATAAAAAGTTATAAATCTGCTTATCGAAGTAAAGTTCTGAATATTCGGTATTATAAAATGGCGAACGCTCATCTTCTGCCGAAATATAATCATCTCTCCACTGGTAATAAGGCTCAATTTCGTGCATATTTTCTAATTATTGAATGAGCGAGTTTTGAATGAGGGAATGATTAATGCTACTCTTACATGCTATCAATCACTAATTCTTTCATTCACTCAATCCATCCTTCTATCATTTCTTAGTGTCCTGCTTCCACGGCTCTACGTACACTTCCATAACGGTTCAGCAATTCGGCCGCCTCATCATAACCGATATTCAGTTCATCGGCAACCATTTGTGTACCTCTATCGACCAGTTTATGGTTAGTTAACTGCATATCGACCATTTTATTGCCAACTACACGTCCCAGCTGAACCATAACAGTAGTGCTTAACATATTTAATACCATTTTCTGCGCCGTACCGGATTTCATGCGGGTGGAGCCGGTAATAAATTCAGGGCCAACCACCACTTCAACCGGAAAATCCGATTCTGCAGCAATAGGTCCGCCTGCATTACAAACAATGCAGCCAGTTAAAATGCCATACTTACGTGCGGTGTTTAATCCACCGATTACATAAGGCGTAGTACCTGACGCCGCCAGACCAACCAAACAATCTTTCTCATTAATCCCAAATTCCTGAAGATCTTTCCAGGCTTGTCCGGCGTCATCTTCAGCAAATTCTACTGCTCTTCTAATGGCCGTATCTCCACCAGCAATAATTCCTACAACCCAATCAAAAGGAACACCGTAAGTAGGCGGGCACTCTGAAGCATCTACCACACCTAAACGACCACTTGTACCTGCACCGATGTAAAAGAGACGACCACCTCTTTTCATCCTTTCGGCAACGGCCGATGTTAATTTTTCGATCTGAGGCAAAGATTTTTCGACTGCAAAAGCTACAGTTTTATCTTCGTTATTAATGCCCTGCAAAACTTCCAACACCGACATCTGATCAATGTGGTTATAGTTAGATTCTTGCTCGGTAACTCTGTTCATAAATATAATTTTGATAAAATTCGGTAAATTCTTTTTAAATTCTACGCTAAAAAATCAAAAATATCGCTCACAAATTTCAATCATTCTATTCTTTGCGTTAATTAATGTTAAATATTATAAACAAAAGACATGAAAATGCAGTTAAAAAATATATCAACTCGCTAATTTTCATAAATTTGCAATAACGCCAATGAAAAAAAATACCCGTAACAACATACTGATCGCTGTAAGCTATTCTGTTATTTTAATAGCAGGTATGTTTTTGGGTATAAAATTCATTAAAGATCAAGGCTTTGGCGTTAAAAGAAGTCCTCAACTAGCCAATAACAGCGACGAAAAATTAAACGAAATCTTACACATCATCAACGGCAATTACGTTGATGATATCAATACCGATTCGCTTCAAAATTTACCTATCGATAGTGTTTTACACCAACTCGATCCACACAGTGTTTACTTGCCACCAACTGATGCGCAAGAGATGACTGATAACCTGGAAGGAAATTTTGAAGGTGTAGGCATAGAATATTACATGCTTAACGATACCATGATGGTTACCGGTGTGGTTAAAGATGGACCAGCATACCAGGCGGGAATTAAATTGGGCGATAAGATCCTGAGTATTGATACTGCAGTAGTAAGTGGCCGAAACCTACCCAAAGATCAACTTACAGGTCGTTTTAAAGGCAAATCCGGTACGGGCGTGAGTGTAGTGCTTTTACACCCGGGAGCGCCACAAAGTAACCGCATTATGGTTACCCGTGGTAAGGTAAACGTAAGCAGTATTGATGCGGCCTACATGATTAACAACGAAACTGGTTATGTTCGGATAAGTAAGTTTGGCGCCAATACGGATAACGATTTTTCTGCTGCAGCCAATAATCTTAAAGCAAAGGGCATGAAAAAACTGATTCTTGACCTGCGCGATAATGGAGGTGGTTATTTTACAGCGGCGACGGGCCTCGCCGATCAGTTTTTGGGCGAGAACAAACTCATTGTGTATACACAAGGCAAGCATGAGCCACGCACCGATTATTTTTCTACTGGTACCGGGTCTTTTCAAAATGGGAAGTTGGCTGTGCTGATTAATGAAAATACTGCTTCAGCAAGTGAAATTGTAGCAGGAGCCATCCAGGATTTAGGACGTGGGATTATCGTTGGCCGCCGCTCTTTTGGCAAAGGCCTGGTACAAGAGCAATTTGCTTTTGGCGATGGCTCTGCATTGAACTTAACCATTGCAAGATATTATACGCCATCCGGTCGGAGTATCCAAAAATCATACAAAAAAGGTTATGATGCTTATAAACATGAATTAGACGAACGGATGACGGATGGAGAGCTCACAGGAGACCGTACCTCTTTCCAGGATTCTATTGAGAAAACTGAAGGTGTAAATATTCAGCCTAACAAAAAAGTTAAACGAATTGGCGGGATCCAGCCAGATATATTTGTGAAATTAGATACAAATGGCTATAATAAGTTTTACAGTAATCTGGTAAGTAAGAAAATACTTTCTGACTACGTGTTTAATGTACTCACCAATAAGTACAGTGCCAGTTTTGTAGAACAGAATATCAATATCTTCACCATAAACGATAACGACTTTAAGGACTTCATCGGATTTCTTCAACGCAAAAACATAGCAATAGATCGTTTTCAACTGTACAATTCGAAAAATGTGATTTTAAATGACCTTAAAGCTTTGCTTTGTCGCTATTATCTGGGCGATGTTGGTTATTATAAGGCCGCAAACCAGACAGACAATGCGGTAAGACAAGCACTTCTTAACCTTCAATAGCCATATTTTATACTTTATTGAGGCTAAATCAAGCAGCTAAATAAATTTTAAATTTCGAAAAATCAGCATAAAACAACATAATATTTCAATTAAAAAACATTAACTAATACTATATTTTGTTTTGATTAATTTTGTCTTCAAATCATATCATATTATGGAAGCGAGGTTAGCAGCAAAAGATCAACGAGTATTGGACAACCTTTTAGAAAAGGTTAAGGAGCAAACCGATTTATTTTTAGGTTATCCGGTATCTAAAGATTTTGATTACCAGTCACTTTCTGATTTTTTAAAATACCCGATGAACAACCTGGGCGATCCTTTCGTTACTTCTACCTATGGCGTTGGCTCCCGGGAGCTGGAAAAAGAAGTAGTCCGGTTTTTTGCCGAACTTTTTCGCGCACCAGCTGATAATTGGTGGGGTTACGTTACGAATGGTGGCTCAGAGGGTAATCTCTATGGCTTGTACCTTGCCCGCGAGTTACACCCAAAGGGAATGGTTTATTATTCTGAAGCTACACATTATAGCGTGCAAAAGAACCTGCATTTACTCAATATGTCAAACATCGTTATCCGCACGCAAGACAACGGAGAAATCGATTACGAAGACCTTGAGCACACCATTAGAATGAACCGCCACATGCCTGTTATTATTATGGCCAATATTGGCACTACCATGACCGAGGCACGTGATGATGTGGCCAAAATTAAAGCCATCTTAAAAAAACTGGCTATCCAACACTATTATATCCACGCTGATGCGGCACTTTCTGGTACCTACAGCGCACTGATTGAACCAAGGCCAGCATTCGATTTTGAAGATGGTGCCGACAGCATTGCCATTAGCGGCCATAAGTTTTTCGGCTCGCCCATGCCTTGTGGGGTCGTGGTGGCCAAAAAATCGAACCGTGATCGGATTGCCCGTTCGGTTGCTTACATCGGAAGTGTTGACACCACTATTACGGGATCCAGAAATGGACATAGCCCTCTATTTTTATGGCATACCATTAAACGTTTGGGCATAGCGGGTTTAAAGAGCAGAGCCATACACAGCCTAGCAACTGCAGCTTATACTGAACAAAAACTTAAAGCGCTAGGTATTGCTGCATGGCGAAATGCGAATGCCATTACTGTAAACTTTCCTACACCATCTGCCAGCATCTGCAAAAAATGGCAGCTAGCAGCAGAGCAGGGAAATTCGCATATCATCTGCATGCCAAATGTTACGCAAATGCATATCGACCTCTTGATTACCGACCTTAAAGCCGAAATGGTATTGCAGGATTGATGATCTACAAACATTTCGATAAACTCTGATGTTTAAAACGATATTAGTGATATCCATATTAAAGAGGTTTAAATGAAAATAATAATTGTTGGTGCAACAGGCACACTTGGCAGAAAGGTGGCTGAAGGTTTTGCACCAAAACACGAGGTCATCCGTGTAGGAAATACTAAAGGCGATGTCCAGGTAGATATTACCAGTGAAACATCGGTTAAAAATATGTTTGAGCAAATCGGGGCTTTCGATGCCCTGATCAGTACGAGCGGTAAAGGTCCCTTTGCGCCTGTAAATCAGATGACGGGTGAAGTATTTAAGGGTGGCTTGCTGGATAAACTATTGGGTCAGGTTAACCTGGTGCTTATCGGTCAGCATTACATTAATAAAGGCGGTTCATTTACACTAACTTCTGGAATATTGGCAGAAAATCCTGTTGCTGCGGGATCAGCACTGAGCACCATAAACGGAGGTTTAAATGCATTTGTTATGGCTGCTGCTCCAGAACTTGAAAATGGAGTTCGTATCAACGCTATTAGTCCTAACGTAGTTGAAGATTCTCCTGCTTATTTCGATTCTTTTCCCGGGGAAATTCCGGTTGCCATGGAGAAAGTGGTTAAAGCTTATGAGAAAAGTGTGCTGGGCATTGTATCGGGCCAGGTAATAAAGGTTTATTAATTATGTTCGGTATTTGAAAAAATCCAGGACGTCGTTTTTCAATAAAAGCTTATTGTAAAATTTTGCTTATTCAAAACCCAAAGTTTTATATAGTCTATATAACAAACTCAAGCATGATAGAAACAGAACGCCTCATTTTAAAACCATTAACGCACGATCAGCTTTTAAAATATATTAAAGATGATCATTCTTTAGAACAAGAGTTTGGCCTTCTACCAACCAAGAAAAACATTTCTCCTTCGCTTCAAGAGGCTTTGGAACAAACGATTTTACCTAATGTTTTTGATAAGGATAAAGATTATCTATGCCATACTTTATGGACCATCATATCCAAACCCGATCATAGAATGGTAGGCGATATTTGTTTTATTGGCGAGCCAGATCCAAATGGCGAAATCGAAATCGGTTACGGTACTTACGAAGAATTTCGAGGTCGGGGATTTATGACAGAGGCTGTGGGCAGAATCATCGAATGGGCAAAGGAACAACCTAAAGTGAAATCGGTTTATGCCGCCACTACAAAAGACAATGTAGCCTCTTATTCTATTTTAGAAAAAAACAACTTTATCCATATTGGAGAAGTAGATGATATGTTAAGCTGGAAGATTGAGTTGAAATAAGTTTTACCAACTCGGATTATAAATATGTCTGAATAAAAATCTACGTAGTTACCGTTATCCTGACCTGTAGCGAAGCGGAAAGCTACGAAGTAAACCGAGCCTTGAGCGAGCTCACCGAAGGTAATTTATTTCAGGATCTACCCAACAAGGTTATTTTTATATGAAAGATGCTGACCACGAAGTAGCTATTAGGCCTTTAAAATCATAAATACTACTAATAAAACAAGTTCAGCAGGACGACTACCCTCTAGTCTTAGCGTCTCGCTAGATATTGATGATTTTATCACAGCATAAATTTCGTTACGAGCCACCTTGATGCACCTTTGAAATGCGCTACAGCACAATCTCAAACAAACTTAAGCTGATTCCCTCATAGTGCTTTGGTAGCCCGTCGGTTTTTTCCATAGTTACTACCCCAACATAATCAAAACCACAACCCGTATAATAATCGAGCAGTTTTTCGTTATCCGCCCAGGTATCCATTCTGATAAATTTAATGTCGTTCTTTGTTGCGTAATCTTTAGCCCATTTGATGATTTCTTTCACAAAAAAATAACCTCTAAATTCAGGATTGGTTACAATTCTATGGATATATATCGCATCATGATCTCGTTCTCCCCAGATCAACGGATCGTTAAACGTAACAGCAAAAACACAGGCAAAAACGCCATCTACCAGGATTTTATACTGACGGCTTTCATCAATCTCGGTTTGTACCATTTCTCTGCTAAAGCCCTGCCAGTGTTTATTAAATACTTTCTTTTGATGGGCAATGGCCATATCGTAAAAATCGAAAATGGTATTGATGTCAGCTGACTGGCTATTTTGTACTTGTAATTGCATGAAGCAAAGGTAGGGGTATTTTCTGACCACTGATAAGGAGGATCGTCCTTTCGAATGGAGTACAGCGAAATGAAGAAATCTTTAAATTATGTTATTGGACAGTTCAAAGATTTCTCCACTACGGTCGAAATGACGGTCGATTAAAATAAAACAGGGCTGTTATGGAATGCAGCCCTGTTTTTAATAGATTGGTTTTTTAGGCATATCGACCTTACGCCCTCCACCTTTAAACCTTCAACCTTACCTTATTTCTGTCTGAAATAAATCTGGATCGGTGCACCGGAAAAATCGAAGTTTTCTCTTAATTTATTCTCGATGAAACGTTTATACGGATCTTTAATGTACTGTGGCAAGTTGCAGAAAAAGGCAAACATTGGCGAAGTAGCATTAATCTGGGTGATATATTTAATCTTAATGTGTTTTCCTTTTAATGCCGGTGGTGGGAATTTCTCGATCAGTGGCAACATTACATCATTTAATTTAGATGTAGGAATTTTCTTGCACCGGTTTTTATAAACTTCTAAAGCCGCTTCTATTGCTTTAAAAATACGTTGCTTGTTTAATACAGAGGTGAAAATGATCGGCACATCAGTAAACGGACGGATACGCTCATGAATCTGCTCTTCGAAAGCTTTCATGGTTTGGGTATTTTTTTCAATTAAATCCCATTTGTTTACCAGAATTACGATACCTTTTTTGTTCTTCTCGGCCAGGTGGAAAATATTGATATCCTGACTTTCAATTCCTTCTACGGCGTCGATCATTAACACCACCACGTCAGCTTCTTCTAAAGCTTTGATAGTACGCATTACGGAATAAAACTCCAGATTTTCTTTAACCTTTGTTTTTTTCCGTAATCCTGCAGTATCGATCAGCATGAACTCATGACCGAATTGATTATAATGGATTTTAATTGAATCGCGGGTTGTACCTGCATTTGCAGTAACGATATTACGCTCTTTACCAATTAATGCATTAACCAAAGAAGATTTACCCACATTCGGGCGACCAGCAATGGTAATTTTAGGCAGTTGGTTTTCTTCTTCCGGAATATCTTCGAAATTTTTAACCACCTCATCCAATAACTCTCCTGTTCCGGAACCAGTCATTGATGACAGAGGATATACTTCTCCTAATCCAAAACCATAAAAAGTATGGATTTCGTTATATAAAGCGGTATTATCTACCTTATTTGCACAAACATAAACGGGCTTATTACTTCTGCGCAATACCTGGGCAATATCATCATCTAAATCGGTAATGCCTGTTGTTACATCCACCATAAAGATTAAAACACTGGCCTCTTCGATAGCAATCATTACCTGCTCGCGGATGGCAGCTTCGTAAACATCTTCTGAGTTGGCTACATAACCACCGGTATCGATTACGGTAAATTGTCTGTCGGTCCACTCACCTACTCCATAATGCCTGTCGCGGGTTACACCGCTGATATCATCTACAATTGCCTTACGGCTTTCGGTTAGTCTATTAAAAAGGGTGCTCTTGCCTACGTTTGGCCTGCCTACGATGGCTATAATATTACTCATAGTGTTCTTTTGATAGTTAATGGCTTATAGTTAATGGTCGTGGTGTTCAGGCAAGCTGCTAAAACTATTTGGCTATCAGCCATTGACTATCAACTACTAACCGATTCATTTCGGGCTGCAAAGGTACAGTTAATTATCGTAACCGAAGCTTTTTAAATAATTCTTTTTACTTCTCCAGTCGGGAATTACTTTTACAAACATTTCCAGAAAAACCTTACTGTCTAAAAATTTCTCAATCTCTAAACGTGCTTCAGTACCTACCTTTTTCAGCATACTTCCACCAGTACCAATTAAAATGTTCTTCTGCGAATCGCGTTCTACGATAATTTCTGCCGTAATCCTGATCATGGCGCCTTTGCCATTTTTCATTTCCTCTTCTTTAAAACTCTTTACAATAACTTCGGTACTGTAAGGAATTTCTTTCTGGTAATTAAGGAAGATTTTTTCGCGGATAATCTCCGAAACAAAGAAACGCTCAGAGCGGTCGGTTAAATCTTCTTTATCGTAATATGGTGGGTGTTCCGGCAACATTTCGAGCACACGATCCAACAACCCGTCTACATTATGTTTATGTAAAGCTGAAATTGCGTAAATAGCAACTGGATTTAACTTTTCCTGCCAGTAAGCAATCTTCTCATCAACCTGTTCCTGTAGTGCTTTATCAATTTTATTAATCAGTACAATTGTTGGAATATCCCGGTTCAGGATTTTCTCCAGCACATCCTCTTCATCGTGCGCTTCATTGATATCGGTTACAAACAAAAGCACATCTGCATCAGTTAAAGATCCGTTAACAAAGCTCATCATGCTCTCCTGTAAACTGTATTTTGGTTTAATTATACCCGGAGTATCAGAAAAAACGATCTGATATTCTTCTTCATTTACAATCCCTAGAATGCGGTGTCTTGTGGTTTGTGCCTTAGGAGTGATAATGCTAAGTCGCTCGCCTACAAGCACATTCATGAGGGTGGATTTACCTACATTTGGTTTACCTATTATACTAACAAAACCTGCTTTATGCGCCATTAAAATATTTTTTAAAAAAAATTTGCAGCACAAAGAAACGAATTATATCTTTGCATTCCAATTCGGAAACAGAGTTAAGGATTTAATTCAAAGAAAAAAACGAGTTGTATAGCGTGCGGGGTGGAGCAGTTGGTAGCTCGTCGGGCTCATAACCCGAAGGTCGCACGTTCGAGTCGTGTCCCCGCTACCAAGAAGTTGGGAGTTGAGAGTATTAAGTTGGGAGTTTCTCCAAACTAAAGACTCCAAGATCAAAACTCAGATTAATGGCCCGTTCGTCTAGGGGTGAGGACGCCAGATTTTCATTCTGGAAACAGGGGTTCGATTCCCCTACGGGCTACAAGTATTAAAATCAAAACCTTTAAAAAGCTGTAAATCTATGATTTACAGCTTTTTAAGTTTTATAGGCATATCAAAAAGTACGCTAATTCTCCCGTGTCAATGAGTATCTGTTCTGATAAGTACCTACAACGCAATAAAGTCCTGTTAAATAAGGTATAATGCACCATAGAAATTGCTATGGAAGGCTGGATTAGTTGGCCACAATAAATTTGGATGACAGTTGCAGCCCCGAGCCCTTAACAACCAGTATATATAACCCTGGCGAAAGATTAAAGTAAACACGCTTGAATACTTCGGATGGTTGATAATCTACAACATGCTTGCGGCCACTCATATCATAACAATCTACTCCCTCAATAGCAAACGTTAAGGGCACATTAATATTTATATATTGACTACATGGATTAGGAAACAGCAATAAAGCATCAGACCGCAATTCATCTGTTTTGCCGTAACACTCAACGATGCCAATTGACATAGAAGCGGAGTAATCAATTTTGTCAATTGAATTAATATTGTGCCAGGCACCATCATAGACATACATTGTCGACGGACCTGTTTTACCACGATTTGCAGAATGATATACTGCGAACCCATTATGGTTATCATCCATTAATTGGTAGCCAATATAGAAGCCCGAGGTTAACTTTAGAACAGAATCAAGCAAAATATAATTGACCGACCCAGCCTTTAATTCTTTCAAAAAAATGTTCTTTGTATAAATCTCCTGCCCGGGCAGGCTTCCGCCGCCCCATATCTTTACTTTTATATTGGAAGTTTGATTAAAAGTTCCTAACCGCGCAATATTTAAGTAAAAACCTGGCAAAAGCAAGTAGCCTGGCGTGGTGAATTTCTCGGCAAACATAACAGAAGCATTTCCCAATAAGTAATCAGAAGGCCTTTCGGTCAGGCTGTAAGCTGTCTTCTCCTTAACTCTGATATGAGACACCGTATCACATTGTTCAGCATTAAACCCATAAGGATCGTAGCCCTCCATAAAACTTGCCCCAAGGTGTACAGGATCAAGCAATTCGATCAGCTTATTTCCTATTTTTGCCCTGGAAGTATAAGAAACACTTAACTTATTAAAATAATCGCTACCTTGTGAATTGCAGGAAGAATAGCCACCCGTTAAATTACCCACCAACCTATGCTGTTGGTTGTATAGCGGAGCTCCGGAAGAACCGGGCTCAGTAGTACCAATATTCCATTTAACAACCTGCCATGAAGAATTGGCTTTATAATCCGAATTGAACGTTGCCGAATTAAGCCGATTATAAGTTATAGCAATCTGTTTATACCTGCCACCAGGATGATGAATGCAAACACCAGCTTCGGGTTGAACCTCCCTTACATCCCAACCGGCGTAATAAGGATGAAAAGAGGCTGGAGGCACTTCATTAAGTTTGAGCAGGGAAAAGTCAAGTTTATCAGCTGCAGCCACAAGTTTAGCACCAGAAATGGTCTGGTCGTCGCTGATCGATGTTTGTTCGCAATCATACTCATAATTAAATATAAACACAGATTCTTCTGCATGGCTTTCATCGAAAATAGTATGAAAAGATGTTAGAAGATATGGTTGCTTATCTTTTGATGTATTACCGATAAGTGTACCCGAGCTTAGATTGCCATCGGTAATAATTTTACATACAGCCCTTTTGTCGGTTAACCAATTAATGCCATTTTCACAATTTATATTTTGATCGCAATAAGCCTCGGTACTTGCAGAAACTTTTTTGGTTCCTGTTTTAAAAATACCGGTTCTATCTAAATATACTTTGGATAATTGAATACCCCCATAATCAGTTACACCATTAGGTATATTCAATTCCAGCATTATTGTATCTCCGGAAACGGGAGCCAATGAGATGTGACTGCTTACATTGTTTTTTTGATTATACTTTCTGAACTGCCTTAAACCTTTGTTATATACGAACAGCGTTACGTCTTTTGATAGTTTCAGGGAATTAAAAGTCAGGTAAATGGAATATGCATTAACGCCATGGATGCCTAAGCGCCAAATTCTGCCATGTATTGTTTGATCCCAATGTCCTGAATTTGCAGGATTAAGGTTAACATTTACCCTTTCCGCAAACTGATAAGATTTTACACCTGAAGAACTTTGTAATGCGTTATTGCTCAACAACTCTGCTCTTCCTTTGCTACTGCCGCTTAAAGTTTCGTAATTTTCTAGGGGCTTAATTCCGGCAGCAAGGCTCATGGGGATGGCATCATTATAAGTTTGCGCAACCGCACAATAACTGCACAAAAGTATTGACAGCAGTACTAAAAAACAATTGCAGATAAGCTTCATAAACATATTAAGATAAAAATCCGCCACATACACTGTCATGAATAAAAATTTGCTTTTTCTTAAATCTTATTATGGAAATATCATGGGCATGAAACAATAATACTTCATGCCCATGAAGGTGATATCCGGCATTTTGTTGCTTACTGCAATAAGCTGTACTACCAGCTAAAACTGGTGAAAGGTAGTAATACTTTTAGCAGGAAGCGTATACGTAAATGCATTACCCGAAACAGCAACTAATCCTATTGAAGACATGTTTTCATTACTAGATGTACGATGAATATTCAGCGAACCAACGCCACTAACGTTAGCAACCGAAAAAGACTGGCTTACTGCGGAAGTGCCTGTATTAACAGCCACGATGACCAATCCACCTCCCCGGTAGGCTGTTAAATAAACACTAGGGGTAGGATTATAGGTACAGGCTATTCTTTGTTTTCCTGGCCTTATCCATTTGGCAAACTGGCCGCCGGTGTAGCCGGCTTTGTAAATTGTACCACTTTGATTAACCAGGTTAACGCTTGCATCATTGTCATTAACCCACCAAAAGTAGTACGCACTAAATTGATTGTTCATACAATCATTAATGTTTTTAGCTAAAACTAAACAGTTATCCATATTGTCACGGCTATTTTCAACATAGTATTCTGTCATCCAAATGCGTTTTCCTTTATTAAGCGCATTTTGGTGCACATAATTACCACCACCATAAAGATGCCCGGAAACATAAGAAATTTTAGCGACAGCGGCTGCATCGTTCAGTGTTGGGTCAGTATAGGTATCGTTAAAATTAATAGCATCAGCACAAACAATGGGTTTGCCAATATTTGATCCGCCAGCTTTAATAATATCACGTATCTGGTTTCCATCCAAATTTCCATCTTCCGAAGAGCCATCAGGCTCATTTTTTATAGATACAAAATCACAGTTTATGGCTGAAGCAGCGCTACCCAGCCAATTGCAGAAATTAATGTACTGGTTAGATGGAATGGTATTGCCTGATCGGTAAGCAGCAGGTATTTTCCAGGGGCAGCCTAATACTTTAGCGCCCCGGGCATGTGCCGCAGCGGCATTGTTCGTTTCATCTGCCCATGCATTATTCTGGTCGAAACGAACCCTTAACAAAGAAAAACCCAGTGTATTATAAAGTGCATCATTTTTGGCTGTAGTAAGCGTACCACACCACGCACTGGAAAAGCCCAACCCATCAATGGTTTGATAATAGGTATTGCCATCAATAGATGCCAATCCTTTTAACTGTGGTTCAATATTTTCTTCAATTTGCTGTTTTTCTTTTGAACAGCCGAGTAGTAAAAATACCGTAATAGCGATAACACAAATTTTAAATTTCATAATGGTTTGATTAAGGTTTTTTAAAGATAGATAGTCACTAATTTTGATTTTTTTTTATAAAGGTACTTACTTGAATGCTCCTCCTTTCTTTTAGTCTCCGGAATTTTGTTGAATACCATATATGCTGACAGATATTTCTGCCTGGCTACCATTTGCAAATAGGTATGTGAATAGCTGTAATTATTCATAACCCTTTTTATTTACAATTATAACCAGTTAATTAACATACAAAAATCATATATTTTATAATACCATAACTAAAAACAAAAAATACATATTTACTCGATGTAAAACTGAATACATTTACACTTAAAGCACACATTTTTAGCCAGTACAAGTAATTAAGGATATTAAAATTGGCAAACCAGGGGAATTTAAAGCATTTAAAACCCAAATTAACTATTTGATTAGCAGTTCAAATGTATTGGCTTATAATTTTAGTGTAGGGCAATTTTCGTTAAATTAGCAGTTCAAATGTTCAATAAAGAACTTCAATTCTTCGCGCACAAACAAATCATAACATCTATAAGCTAACTGCATTTATCTTATTAATTATACAAAAGACAATTCCCTACACGTACCAGCTTGTTTAATGCCATTATAACTAAAGCTAACACCAGAAACACTTTGCAGGAGATGCGAAACCGAGATTATTTCCGATGAGATTAAAATTGAGGATCAATTTGGATAGGTAAGTTCTTTTCTTTATTTCCCTTTTACAAGAGCAGTAAAAAATCAGCTGCAGCAAAAATAATACACTAAAAATCAAGCAGATAATTTAAATATCTAATAAAAGTTTGTGAAGCCTTTTGAAAAGCAAAAATATTATATACCTTTGCACTCCTTCAAACAAAGAAAATTGAAGCTATAGAGTGCGGGGTGGAGCAGTTGGTAGCTCGTCGGGCTCATAACCCGAAGGTCGCACGTTCGAGTCGTGTCCCCGCTACCAAGAAGTCGGGAGTTGAGAGTTTTAAGTTCGGAGTAACTCCAAACTAAAGACTCCAAAGTCAAAACTCAGATTAATGGCCCGTTCGTCTAGGGGTGAGGACGCCAGATTTTCATTCTGGAAACAGGGGTTCGATTCCCCTACGGGCTACGGAAGGGGATTTTTCCCCAGAAAAGACAAGGGTTGTTCTACCAAGAGCAGCCCTTTTTCATTGAAATTCAAATAGTTAAGAAAGCATTTTGTTGATGCTAAATGTTCTAAATACTCCATCAGAATAAGAAATTATGTTTGAATACACCCTCTAACGAGCCGATGCTAGTCAATTGTACGAGTTTTTCCGTAAAGCTCACTTAAGCTAGCTAATTTTAGAAGATGCTTTGAGAGTCTTTCCCACTTACTTGTTTTTTCACTGCTTGCTTTACCAATTTCTTCTAATTCTTCAATTTTTTCAAGCTCTAGTATGTAACTGATCCTTTTGGCCTTTTTATAACTCTAACTTTAACCTTTGATTTTACAGGTATATTTCGCTAATTTCAGAAATCAAAAGATGTTAATATGAGCCAATTTATCTTCGTGGAGAATGTTCAACAATTAAGAAATTTATCAGCTGAAAATATAGCCAGCCTGGAAAGCGGACAATATTTAGGAGTAATCTTATTGGGTTATTACGTAAAAGATGACACACCCTATCCAATAAATTACTTCTTAACTGATACAACCGAAGAAGATGATGGTGGTAGCGTTTTTAACGTAGGAGGTATTAAGCTAAAACATAATTTTGAGGGGCAAGTAGATGTTCAATATTTTGGAGCAGTTGCCAACTCGTTAGTGGATAATGCGGGTGCAATTACAAAGTGCATCGAAGTCTGTTTGTCAGTATCTATTAGTAAATCTTATTACATAAGTGCAGATAATGATAATTCGGGAATCCAATTAAAGAGCAATAGCAAACTTGTTTTCAACCCTCTTGGGAAAATAATAGCACTACCCTCATCATCTCCCAATTATCGGTTATTAAATATTTATAATATAAGAAATGTGCGGATAGTAAATCCACGAATTGTGGGTGAGCGAGTCCATCACATTGGAATCTCAGGAGAATGGGGACATGGAATCTCGATAACAAATTCGGAAGATATTGTTATAGAAAATCCCGTAATTAGCAATTGTTGGGGCGATGGCATTTACATAGGAAATCAGTATTTAGATACAACTTCGACAATTTCGACGAATAAAGTTACTATAAATAATGCTTTCATTGACAATGTCCGTAGGAACGGTATCTCCATTACATCAACGAAAAATGTAACATTAAATAACCCGAAAATATTCAATACCAATGGAGCTGCCCCCGAGGCTGGAATAGATATTGAACCAGAGGGATTGGGTGGGATGCCGATTGTAATCGACAACATAGTAATTAACGATCCATTTACTTCCAAAAATGCTGGGTCAGGTATCATGTTGTTTTTCAGCAGCGACATTACTATAGAAAATAACCCTAATATTGATATTTCAATTTCAAAGCATATCGATGACAGCAGTAAGCATGGTTTTTTCATACCTAATGTGCGCGATGGCTTAGTAGGAAGTATCAATTTACTAAACCCAGTCTGGCAAAATAATAAACAGGGCGCGTTGTTGATATCAAACTTTGGAAAGGAAGGAACGTTAACTCTCAATATTCTCAATCCAATATTGACGAATTGGAATACTTCACGCAGCGATTTTTTTTATTATAGGAATGGTATAAATATTATTAAAGAAGATCCGGTTAATGACTATCGAAATGTAGGAATCAATATTCACAATTTGACAATAAGAAAAACGGAGGTTGGAGATGACACAACGATCCCAATTGTAATAGATAGTACAAACCCAAACACAAAATCTATATATCTATCCATCTTAGATTCCGATGTAAAATATATACAGGCTAAAAAAGGATTAGTGCTTTCTGATATCAGAAATATTTTAAAAGGATTTTATTGGGAAACTTCGACGGCTGTCCAGATCGTAACCTATGGCAGATTTTTTACGGTGTATACAAATCTTGGCTTGTCAGATAATCCTATATATTACATTAGAAATGAACAGTACACGGAGGGACAACGCATAAGTTTTCTCGTTGAAAGCAATAATTGGATGACAATAGTTTCTGACGCAAATAATATCTTACCAAATGTTGTAGGAGGGAACTTATCATCTCGAGAAATCGGAAGCAAATTAACACTTGAGTATCATAATAATCATTGGTTTATTGCCGAGCAAATTGGGCAATGGACTAATACAAAAAGAGCAAATGATATGCTTTTGATAACTCCAGAAGAACCTGTTGTGAATTTAAAAGATGATCTCGTCTGGATAAATCCAACGAACAAAGAAATAAAGGTATATAAATTCGGTAGCTGGATTTAAGTTATATTACAAATTGATCATACTAACAAATAGAGCCTCTTACATGGTTTCTTATTATAGTTTGGTTTTTCAAAAGTAGAAATTTTCCAAAAATGAAAAGACACGGATATCACCATAAAAATCAGTCTCTTAAGTTAGCATGTGGGGTAACCGGATTGGTGAATCTGTAAAACACTGATAAAGAATTGAAATTCCGGTGGAAAGATTCCCCTACGGGCTACGAAAGCCGCTTCTACTTGAAGCGGCTTTTTTTGTCCATTCCATTCTGGAAACAGGGTATGAAATCCGCAGAATCCGCCAAAAGTCAATATCAAATCCGATGATCGACAATCACATGTGTTTTACCAGTAATGGCATTGGTATAAAGATCTAAATCCATACCCGCTAAAACCTCTAAATTTCTCACTTTGTAACCAAACACCTCATTTATCTCTTGAAGCTTTAACTCAATATAGGCTGCTTTATCGTTATTGGCTACATCAGCTATCAGCATAAATTTTATTGCGGTATGCCCTTCATAAGGTGTGATCTGTATCTGAAACCGTTCAACATCTGTTAAAACTGCATTAAAATCATCCAGTTCATAGTTACACTCGTTAAACATAAAAGAATTGGAAGATCTCCCTTTTAATTCCAAATAAGGTTGGCCGTCAACTTCAACCCATTTACCGATATCGCCTGTATTGTACCTAAAGATTGGGAAACGTTTACGGAATAGATTGCTCACCAGGAGGGAACCATAGCCATCAGCACCCGGATCGTTTGGCTCCACTACCAGCCCGTGAATTACCCTGAACAATGATGGCGAACGGCTATAATCGCACCAGGCCCATATCCCGGTTTCTGCAGAACCGTATAATGAATAGATCTGCCGGGTTCCGAAAACATCCTCGAAAAGTTTGATATGTGAGGGCGGCAAAAACTCGCCACCAAACACAAGATTGGTGATTGACAAACTAAGCTGATGCTTTTTAAGGTATTGCGCAAAAAGGAATAATTTTGAGGGTGTACCTAATAATAAATTGGGCCTGAAATTCAGCGCCATCTGGTAGGCGTCTTCGTAAGGTAAGCCGGCACTGGCTACCAATGTGGTTGCACTGCAACGTTCCAAAAGATCGTCCATAATGGCAGCAGTGCGGTACATATCCATATAACCAAACATATTGAGGGCGATGGTTTTTGGGGTAAATACTCCAGCTTGTTTTAATGCGGAGGCCAGTATTGCACGCTGTTCGAGATTTTCTGCAATATCAACCGGAAAAACCAGCGGTTTTTGAGTAGATCCGCCAGAACGCACCAGATAAACACCTTCTTTCTGGCTATGCAGATCAAAATAATCATTTAAAAGATTAATCAATTCCTTTTTACCTATTAAGGGAGCGCTTCGATAATCTTCATGATCAAGATAATAGAACCTGAAAAGATCAGATTGCCTAACAATCTGATAATATTGATTAAGGAGAGGATCGATCATTTTTAAAATTTATCTTTTGATGAGCAGATAGCCAATATATTTCGGCAATAAACTTCGGTAATGCCATAAAAAACGTGCTCTTTGGGTATCGGATGGTAAATTTTGTAGGGCGTATTTATACCAGCGTTCACCGATCATGCCCATCAACAGGCGGTCGTGTTTATCTTTACTGTCTACATACCTTGAAATTACCGGTGGCAATTCGATCTGTTTAAAATGGCTATATTTTTTCCTCGAAAGGCTCCCGGGGACCTCGTTAACATAAAGATAACCACCAGTTTGCAGGGCTATTTTACCTGGCACCGAGTTCAGTATTCCTTTTAGTACCCGGTACCAAAAATCGACACCTTCATTTAGCTGGGCTTCTGCCTGGTATCGGTTAGAGGCGATCCATTTACTTCGTGTAATCACATTACTTCCAACCCCAATTATAAAATGCGGATCGCTAACTGCCATCAAAGGATTTTTAATCAGATATAGATCTGCATCAAGCGGTTCCAGGTACTTTTTTAATGGCTTCAGGTCAGGATATATCTCATTACCTGGCATAAAAGTGATATTAAGCACCATAAAATCGAGCTGATGCACTCTAAATGCATGTGTTGCTATTTCCAGCAGCTGTGGATGATATTCGTCATCAGCATCTAAAAAACTAACTAATTCACAATGAGTAGCAGCAAAACCGATATTCCGTGCATTACCCGGGCCTTTATTTTCCGCGAGTTCAATTACCAGTATCTTGCAATTGCCAAAGGCGGAAATATGATTACGCAAAAAATCATGGACAATAATAAGACTATTATCTGTACTTAAGTCGTCGACAATAATCAACTCATCCGGCAGTTTACTTTGCCGGATGAGTGAATTTAACGTTTGGCTAACATAGGGCGCTTTGTTGAACAGCGGTATAATGATGGCATGTGTCATGTTTATGATACTGACATCATTGCGGGAAAAATGACTCCCCTGCCCTGGTGGACATTAACCACACTTTCTGCTGAACCACGGAATAAGCCAGGCCCAAAAGACTGGTTATTGTAACACAGCAACATCCCTACTAAATTGATCAGGCTTTTCTCCGGACCATTGCTGTATTTAAACCAGCGTTGGGGTACATATTGTTGTATCATGTATTCTGGCCATTGTTTAGCTATAATATCAGACCAAACAATGGTTTCACATTCACTTTTTACATACATATCAATGCCACGCCCACCACTATTCCGCTTTAATACCCAGTTTAATGAAGAATTGCTTACTTCTATCCTTTTTTCGGGGGTATGTAGGGCATAAGTAGGTATTAAAAAGGAGCGTAAAAAGAGGTATTCTTCTTCAGAAAGGTGATCCCTCATAATCTCTTCATTATACAGAACAGCAAGTATACGCTTATCATGTACCAAGATTAGTGTACGCACATCGTTAAAATAATTTCCCCTGGTGATGATCAACCTCAATACTTCAGGATCAAAATTGCGCAGTTCTTCCCGGTCCATTTCCAATATAAACTGGTTAACGGCTTTGTCTTGCAACATCAATTCACCATTTTGACAGCTTAGCTGAGCAGGGCTTGCAGAAACATAATTCAAGCCCTGTTTACTGAATTCATTTAACAGGTAAAATACCTCTGTACCCTTTTCTCTCTCATGCACCAACACGATAGATTCATTACTGTTGAAACGGTCAAAAATGGTATTAATAAAGTCACGCTGATGAGGAACAGCCTCCAGTAAAGGCAAGCTGCTGTCTTCAGAAATCAAGTTAAGGTAATAACTCAACATCCACCCGTTTATGGGGTACCTTGCTCCTATTTCGCATATTTTAATGCTGCTATCTTCTGCCTGTAAAAAATCGGGGCGGTACATGCCTACTTCATAAGGCTGTGCATTTGCAATGTTTAAAATATCGTTCAAGCGCTCATCAAAGTTATAAATGGCACGTATCCGTTCATCGGAAAAATAAGCATTTACAACGCTGGTTAATGCTTTGTTCAAAACCTGGCACAGTTTCTCCATCCGTACAATTTCGTTACGGTTTACAGCAACGGGGACCGGAGAAAATGAATCGGCACCATTACAGGGTATTTCGCCCAGGTGTTTCATCAGTAATTCAGTCAGTGTTTCCCTGCTACAGATCGTGTGTTCTTCTACAAGCTCGCCTGTCATAATTTATACCATTTCTTCTTCAGACATCACAGGTTCCAGACTAGCGCTAATGGTTTCCATAACTGCCGCTTTTTTACTCAAATAATCGGCAACGATTTCGCGTAAGTCATAATCAGCCAAATTTACATCCATTGCTTTAAGATAATAATTGATGGCGTTAACAGCATAAAAGAAATGGTTTTTCTCAGTTGGTCCACAGTGTACGGTTATCCAGGCTAAAGTATGTTTTAGGGTATCTTTATCAAAGCCAAAATCATCTTCCAGCCAACGTGTAAACTTCGGTAATATAAATTCCACTTCTCCATGAGTATAAATTTCATGTACCAGTGTAGTTAAAAGGCCGACCAATAAATCTTTATTACGCAATGAGTTCTGGTCTTTCCAATATTTAAATGCACGGGCACTTGGATCAAGGTATTGCCTCAACAACCATCCATCATCGCCGCAGGTATTTGTGGCCATGGTGTAGAACAAATCAGAATGTAATACTTTACCAACAACAGCCAGGTCTTCATCAACAATCCTGTTCAGACTTGCTACCGATCTGAAAAGCTGCGCTTCATCTGGTACAGGTATGTTTTTATGGATCAACATGGTCATGCGGTTACTCAATCCGGCAACAGTAACCGCACTATTGTTGGTTTGGCTCCAGCTATGAAAAAAAGGTTTAAGGTGATCCCTATCATGCAGAATTGCTGTAAGTTTCACAAAACTTTCTTCAATTGTTGTAAAATGTTCAGCCTGTTGAGGGAAATAGGCCAGGAGTTGGTGCTTCAATGGAGATTCTTCCATCCCTTCGAGCACAGGAATAATAATTGACAATAAATTTTTCACAATTGTTTGGTTTAAGGTTTATTAAAAATGTAAGTTAATACAGATAAAAATATTCTTATTTTGTTTTAAACATTTAAGACTAAACGAGAAATTAGCTTGTTATTACTACATCAAATTATCAGATCTAATCAATAATATCGAAAAGCAAAACACTTCAAATAATTGATAAACAAATAAATACAGCTAAATATTAAAATTAAGAGATAATAATCGGAATAACTGATGTAAGAGCGTGTTGCATTTTGATTAGCGTTTTTAAAGTTTGAGGCGATTGAGATGTATTTGGTTTATACATAGATACTGATTTTATTTTTAATAAAAAATAGACAAAATAAATATCTTTGAAAATTACACAATAAACATTTATTAATTACAATAAAGTAATACATATAATACATACAACTGCTTTGTTTGTCAATATGATTTAAAGGTGATGCCCCATTTACATCCCGCCTGATGAAATTCTAAGCAATAAAAACTTATGCCATGTTAAGTATCAAGGTAATTTAGCTAACAATAAAAAGCCTAAATGATAATATTTTTCTTAGTATTGATAGAATTAACTGGGATCCAAATCAGAAATCTAAATAAATGTTAATGATTTGGAAGATTAGAGATTACTTTATTCAAAAAAATGCTGTTACAACTCAGTTTTTATATAAATTAGTATAACTAAACGACGATGGATAAGTGAAGTCTATACCCATTACTGCCGAAAAGGAATTATTAATTGGATTAAAGCGCGGGGATAAGGTCGCCTTTAAACAGTTATATCAGTTATATTCGGGTAGACTCGCCAGTAAATTGATTTATCTGTTAAAATCAGAAGACTTAGCCCAGGATATCTTACAAGATGTATTTTTAAAGATCTGGATCAACCGCGAAATGATTGATACCGAACTAAGTTTTGTTGCATTTCTGTATAAGATTGCTACAAATCTGTCAAAAAATGCGATTCGAAAAAACGTTTATGATCAGATTATGCGCCATGAAGTTGGCCAGGAAGAGGTTTATCATCCTATGGAAGAGGATGATGAGGCAGAACAAGCAAAGGTCATTCTAGATCAGGCCATGGATCAGCTAACAGACAGGCAACGTGAAGTATACACTTTACATAAACTGGAAGGACTCAGTTATCAGGAAATTAGTGAAAAACTGAATATCAGTCTTTCTGCTATTAATCATCACATTCAAAAAGCCAACAAACAATTAAAGGCAATACTAAAATCGAGGTCGTTTGAGCTATTTATTCTCCTGCTACCCACCATATTAAAAAAATAATTCAATTAGAGGTGCTATTTTTTCTTTTTCATGTGTATTCTATTTAAAAGGGATGATTTTTCTCTAGTTTACCATGAGCAAACCAAACAGAATTAAGTTTTTATTTGATCAGTACCTAAATAATGCCATCACAAAGGATGAATTGGCAGAACTTAATCAACACCTTCAGGATGATGAGCACCAGTCACAGCTTGACGAGGTAATTAATGGCTATTTTGATTCAACATTTCACTCAGCTCACCCAAAATCTAAAGCCATTGGCGATCTAGCATGGAATGAAATAGCTCAGGCAATAGAAAAAGTTCAGCCTAAGCAGCGGAAATTGTTTTCTTCTCTACAATATATAGCAACCGCAGCCGCCGTCCTGATTTTTTTATGCACCACATTTTTTATCTACAGATCCATTGATCATAAAGATGCTCTTCGAAAAGATATTGCACACGACATACTTCCGGGTACTCATCGGGCAACGTTACAGGCAGCCAATGGTAAAATCTATCAGTTAGAGGGCAGTAAACAGGAGATTATTGCTGATGAAAATACGATCCGCTACAAAGATGGCGCATTGCTTGAAAAAGAAGATCAAATTCAGAATTTTACTTTATCTACTCCAAAAGGCGGGCAATACAGAATCACTTTAGCTGATGGTACCAAAGTATGGCTGAATGCTGCCTCGTCGATATCTTATCCAAGTGCATTTGCAGGAAAAGAAAGAAGAGTTTTTGTTATGGGCGAGGCCTACTTCGAAGTTGCCCATAATGCTCAAAAACCTTTCATTGTGAGTACCCAAGTGCAGGAAATAAAAGTTTTGGGAACAGCCTTTAATGTTAATGCCTATCAAAATGAAGGAGTAACGGTTACCACACTTGTCCATGGTCGCGTGCAACTCAACGGTGCTTATATTTCAAAAGCAGCGTTTTTGAATCCTGGAGAACAATCAGTATTGAACCAAAATGCTTTCCAGATTACACCCGTTGATGCAAGTTTTTACACGGCCTGGAAAGATGGAGAATTTATTTTTAAAGCTACTCCGCTTACAGAGGTACTTCGCCAGATAGAGCGTTGGTACAACCTGGATATAGATTACAGTGGTATACCTGACGATATCCAGATTCACGCCTCTATACAGCGGAACAGGCCATTATCTGCCGTACTTACTGCACTTGAAAAAATCACTAATCTAAAATTTGATGTCCAAGGAAGGAGGATGAAACTGATGAGATAACTTATACTCAACAGGCTGACCAAGGGTAAGGAGAAAACTAATCCATCCCAACAGCCTTAAAACCTAAAACCAATCAACAAACCATAACCAACAAACTAATCAGATTATGAACGACTTCCTTTTTCGTAAGGAGCATAGCCGGCGCATGCCCGGTAATGAAATGGATGGCAGTATCGTCAAGACCCATTCGCCGTTTTCTTTTCAATGGATCATCATTTTATTTTTCGTGTTCGCTATTGCATTATCAAACCAGGCACATGCACAAACCGTAACGCTTGATCTTAAAGATGCCTCTATTATACGTGCAACAGCAGAAATAAGCAAACAAACCAAGTATGACTTTACCTATAACGATCTCATTTTAAAAAAAGCAAAACCGGTTACCATAAAACTCGTTAAAGAACCACTAAACAGTGCCTTGAAAAAGCTGCTTTCGGGTCAGGCGCTTGATTTTGAAATTAAAGACCGGATTATCATCATTACAGAAAAAAAAGTTAGTCAGGCTAACAATACATTTAAGGAACTTACAGGTCCGGTAAACGGAACCGTGGTTAATGAGAATGGCAAACCCATGGAAGGGGCCTCGATAAAGGTGAAAGGGACCAGTTTCTATACTAAGACTGATCAGAACGGAAAATTTGTAATACCGGGCCAATACGCCAATGAAATGCTCGAAATCAGGCATTTAGGCTTCTCCCCTATTGAGATTTCTGCGGTACGGGCGCGGGTAGTCTCACTTAAAATGACTTCATCTGATCTGGAAGATATTATGGTAAATACAGGTTATCAGCAAATTGATAGCCGGCAGCTAACCAGTGCCATTACCAGCAAAAAGATGGAAGAACTTCTTACACCCGGTGTAAATACCATTGATAAATTATTGGAGGGCAGAATACCCGGACTTGTTTTTATGCAGAATTCAGGACAGGTAGGCGCAGCACCTAAGCTTAGAATCCGTGGAACATCCACTATTTTAGGTAACCGCGAACCACTTTGGGTACTAGACGGAATTGTACTTCAAGACCCTGTAAATATTGATCCAAAATCAATTAATGACCTGGATTTTGTGAATTTACTCGGAAATGCCATTGCAGGATTAAACCCTGAAGACATTGATCAGATTGATGTACTTAAAGATGCTTCTGCCACAGCTTTATATGGCGCCAAAGCAGGTAATGGCGTAATTGTAATTACCACAAAAAAAGGCAAGCCTGGTAAACCGACTATTTCTTATTCAGCTAATACTACATTCAACAGACGCCCACGTTATTCAGACCAGAACATGAACATGATGAATTCTGAGGAACGAATGGATGTTTCAAAGGAAATGGTAGAAAGAAGAATGCAATACAACAATGTAACCCAGTTTTCAGGCTATGAAGATGCCCTTCAACAATATTATAAAGGAACCATCAATTATAACGAATTTAAACGCCAGAGCGATTATTATGCCAATATCAATACAGATTGGTTAGGTTTGATTACTCAAGATTCTTACTCCCAGAATCATACCTTAACCTTATCCGGAGGTTCTAACCGTATTAAGTTTTATTCTTCTTTAGGTTATTTGAATGAAAATGGAACTATTAGAGGGGAATACAATAAGCGGTATTCATCAGTGGTGAATGTAACAGCAGATTATGATCAGTTTCTGGCGCAAGTAAGCTTTACAGGTAACTATTCTTCGAGGAATTATTCACCAGCTGATCTGGGTATTATGAACTATGCCTATAACACCAGCAGGACATTGCCTGCTTATAATCCGGATGGTAGCTATTTTTATTACCCGGTTACCACCCCAGCTGGTCAGATTTTTAATTACAATATCCTAAGGGACAAAGACTACAGCGCTGATCATACCGATTTGCTTGCAAGTAATTTAAAGGCCTTAATAAGATTAAAAATCACTCCGAAGTTTAACCTGGAAGGTACTTTTGCCTATGCCATAAGTAATAATGACAGGCAACTATATTATACAAAAGATTCTTACTATATCAGTAAGCTTCGGGCTGACTATAGCTTAAGGAGTGATTTAGCTCCGGTAGGAGGTGAATGGACAAAAAATGAAGTTCGTAATAACAACTATACAGGCCGTTTACAGGCAAATTATGCAACCACATTTGGTTTAGAAAAAAGACATTCCCTTACCATTTCAGGAGGCACGGAGATAAAATCAAATGAATACAGCGGCTTTGACATCACAAGAAGAGGATATTTCCCTGAAATGGGTGGCTACTTTGATATTGTACCTACTACTTACACAGGCTATTATAACCAATGGATGTCTACCAAGCCTGCTTTAGGCTCATTCAATCGTCAGCTTACTAACGAGTTTGCCTGGTATGGTACAACGGGGTATTCTTACCGTGATAAATATATTTTCAATTTTCATATTCGTGGTGAACAATCCAACCTATTTGGAACACGTTCAAATAATAAATTGCTACCTATTTATGCCTTCTCCGGTAGGTGGAACATGAGAGAAGATGTTGCCAGAAATGCTTCGTGGGTAAATGATCTTGCTTTAAAAGCATCCTGGGGATGGCAGGGAAATATGCTTCCAGGGCAGTCGCCATATATGATAATTAGACAAAATGCTTCTACTGATCCTTACTATAATGCTCAATTTGCGAATATTTCTAATTATCCAAATCCAGATTTAAGATGGGAGCGTACTTCATCCTCAAATATTGCCTTGGATTTTACTTTGTTTGGTAATAAAGTAACTGGATCCGTGGGTTATTTCTATAAAAGAACTCAAGACGCATTTCTTAATAAAACAGTATCAGAAATCAATGGGGTTCAATCTTACGTAATCAATAGCGGAACAATAGAAAACAAAGGAGTCGAGGTAGCTTTAAGCGTTACCGCCATTAATAATGTGGGTATGGATAAGTCTAAACGCGGTTTTGTTTGGCGTTTCGATCCACAATTGGGTCAGGTGTTGAATAAAATTATTAACCAGGCCATCAATAATAGGAATAACGTTCTTATTGACAATATCGATTATTCCAATTACCTGAGCGGTAATATTCAGCTTGCAGGCAAACCTATTAATACCTTTTATTCTTACAAATTTAAAGGCTTAAGTCCTGTTGATGGCTCTCCAATTTTTTATGGTTTAGAGAATGAAAGTTCGGTGGCATACCAACAACGCTATTTAAATATGGATAGACAAGACGTTTACCTCGAGATCATGAGTGAATCTGGTCGTCGTGAACCCTTTATCCAGGGTGGCTTATCCAATTACTTTGGATATAGAAATTTTGGATTATCGTTTAACCTCTCTTATTCTTTAGGAAACAAAATCAGACTGATGAAAATTGCTTCAGGTTATGCCACTACCAGTGCCTATCCGCAACAGAATCTGCGTAAAGAATTTGTAGATCGTTGGCGCAGACCGGGTGATGAAGCTTACACCAATATTCCAGGACTACAGGTTTCAAACAATGTGATTAATGCTTGGTGGCAAAACTATCCGGCAAGCAGTCTTCAACTGGGTGGAAGTGCTTATGAGATGTACGATAATTCTGATGTGAGATTGGTTAGCGGAGATTACTTAAAATTGCAATCAGCATCTTTCCGATATACTTTTTCAGAAGCTGTAATACGTAAATTAAAATTAAGTTCGGCATCTGTTAGCCTTACCGGAACAAATTTATTCACCCTCAGCAATAAAATGTTAAAGGGACAAGATCCAACTCAATCGGGTTCTACGCCAAACATCAATCTATCAGTTAGACCAACCTATTCAGCTAGTATTAATGTTTCATTTTAAAGAAAACAAACTATGAAATATCTTTTAACCCTTTTAGCTTGCCTTTTGCTGCTGAGCTCCTGCAGCAAGTTTTTGGAAGAATATTCTACAGATCAAAAATACCTGGAAACCACCGACGACCTGAATAAGGTGATGATTGGTGAGGCCTTTATGAATAATGTATATAGTTTATCGATCTATAATCCGGCAACCATGGGAAGCATCTCTTCAGAGACTGACCTTTCTACACCATGGCTCCATGTGATGGATGATGACAGTGAAGCATTTGTGCTTGGCGCTGCTGACAGAGATCAGGCTACTCCGCTTTACATGCTTTCTGGATTTCACAACTGGGGACAAAATCCTACAGTCAACATTTTGGGCTTCTCCTGGACTGATGTGATGTGGAAAAAAATTTACAAACGCATTGGTGCCATCAATGCATTAATTTTTCAGGCTTCAGAAATTGCAGCAAAAAACCAGGCAGATGCAAACCTGCAGCATTTACGTGGTGAAGCCTATTTTCTTCGGGCCTATTATTATTTCTTACTGCAAAATATTTATGGTTCTCCTTACCGTAAAGCAACCGCTTCAACAGATGAAGGTGTACCGTTGAAGATTTCGGAAAAAGTAGAAGATATCTATTTCAAAAGAAACAATAACGAAACCGTTTATAAACAAATTGAGGCAGATCTTAATCAAGCCGCAGACTACCTTCAAGGCTATAATCCCACTAATAAAATTAGGGTAGGTATTGCGGCTGTTAAATGTTTGCAAAGCCGGATATATCTATTTACCGAACAATATGATAAAGTATTACAGGTGACTAACGGATATGAAAATATGGGTTACAGCATTATTGATTTAAAGCGTTATGTAGCTAACAGTAATTTTACTTACCGCAGCTCTACAGAAACCATATTTACCATGGGGACAAATGCTGTGCCGGCAGTTTTCCTTAATGATTCATTGTCATCTTATGCTCCTGTCAACCGTCTTGCTTCTGGTTTTAAGGCTTCTGATGATCTGATACAGAATTTTAGTACTAATGATCTGCGCTTAAATGCCTTTTTTATGCTATCGGCAAAAAGCAAAGCTTTTCTTCCGGCTAAATGGCGTACCTGGCGAACTTATAATGACCCCGAGCAGGTATCTTGTATTTTTTCTTTCCGTTTGCCAGAAATGCTGCTCAACCGCGCAGAAGCGCAAGCTATCCTTGGTGCTGATGGTGAAGCCTGGAGTGAAATTCAGAAATTGCAGGCGATGCGCTTTAGCAATAATTCAGGCAGTCAGCAACCGGCATCCAATCTGACCCTGGTTGAGTTTATCCGGAATGAACGTAGACGAGAGTTGTGTTTTGAAGGCCATCGCTGGTTCGACCTGAGGAGGTATGCGGTGAATTCTAAATATCCACTGGGTACAGATTTTAAGATCAAACACCCTACTTACAATTATGATGCGCAAAGTAATAGTTATACCCGCGCCGGATATTATGTGTTAAATTCTATTGCTCAAGATCAAGCCAGCTGGCAGGTACCCATCCCTAATTATGCCATAGAATTTAATAGGGGATTATTAACTAACCCAATTCGCAGTGTACGTAATATTCAACCTTAACCTGATCAAGATGAAAAATATCTTATTCATTATAGCAGCATGCTACACGCTTGCGCTGGTTTCCTGCAGAAAAGAGCCTTTTACCGAATTTCCTGATTATGATAAAAATTGGTTGGCCATGGAGGATAACCCCAATGACCCAACAATTCATGCCAATTTTCAATTTTATAAAGAAACAGGGATCCCGGTATTTGTTAATGACACCATTGGTACTCAAAAGCGTGTAGACGTTTTCGGTAAAACTTATACCCATTATGAAATTTTATCATTAAGCTATTCGCTGGGCGGTATACCAAGTGGTCCGCCACCTGCGGTACAGTCGTTCACCTATTGTAATAAAGCAGATGTTCCGGCAGCGTTGACCTTCTTACGGAATGAAATTATGCCTATAATAGGGAAAATACATGTTCCGAGCATTCTTTTAGTTGAAAATATGAATACAAATGCCTTTGGAACATATGCTTACAAAGGTTTCAATACCGTTGCTATTGCACAAATTTCCAAAATTTCAACGATGAGCCAAGCCACAAAAGTGACCTATAAAGCTGCCATTTTGAGGGCCATCCTCACGAATGCCGTATTAGATAGTAAATATGCCGATATCCTGGATAAATTTTATGGAGTATCGCGGAAGTTTGTACCCACCCGAGACGCTTATGGACTATCTACTTTTTATTTAACCAGCACCTATGTTACTGGCCTACCGTCGGGTACTCCGCTCACTTTACAGGCCATTGGCTTTCTTGGGGCAGATACCAGGATATCGAACTCCTCACCCATTTCTACCTGGCTTGACGTATCAATGTACATTGAGGCTGCCATGGCAAACACTGATGCGGAATTCAAACAAAAATATACTGCATATCCTAATATTCTGATCAAATACGCTTACATCCGGCAAATTCTGACTGGTATCGGCATCAAACAATCTTAATAAATACTTCATCAAAAACAATTACAAACTAATAATGAAAAAAACACTATTTTTTTCCATGATGCTGACCATATCGGCATCCACGTGGGCACAAACTGCGATTATCAAAGGAAAGTTTCATAAACTTTTACCAAATGGCAAAGAAACTCAGGAGGTCTTATTTTCCAAACCCGAAGAAGGTGAAATCCAGGTCATTTTACCGATGGTAAAAAGTAGACAAGATCAAATCTTCCGTGGAGAGGTGAAGAAAGAAGATCTTAATGCAATCCGATATGTAGGTCTATATGACGAACAATATGCGGTATATCTGAAAGCCGGTGACGAGTTGAATATAGATGCCGGTGATGGACAAATCGTTTATTCGGGCACAGTCAACAAAGAAAACCAGGTATTTGCCGATTGGTATAAAATGATTAAGCCATTAAGAACTTACGGTTACACCAAAGATGGCTATCGGTTACCTTCTGCCGGTTATCTTAAAGTTATCGACTCATTGAAAGCACCCGTTCAGCAATTTATTAAAAACATCAATACCGGAAATGCGGCTTTTGATAAACAAGCTAAATATTTCTTAACCTATAGCTACAAATATGACGTGATTATTCCTACCGCTTCTGGTTTAAACATTGGAAAGCAAGCGGAATACCCTGAGAGCCTTGTAAAATTTTATAATGATGAGAAATGGGCAGATGGTAATATCTGGACACTTCCTATGGGTTATCATTATATGCTTTACCATGCCTTTGTAAAACATATTATTTATGATGGTAAACAAGGAATGGCTGTAGATATGCTCATCCCAGAGATAACAGACAAAGAACTTAAAGCAAAACTTATCCTGGCACAGGCTGAAAGAGGGGCAACGGCAAACCTGGTTAAATTTCTGGAGCGCAATGAACCTTATATGGTAACGAAGCAGCAAAAGGAGAAGATAAAAATATTACTAAATCGTGCACGTTTGCAAGAACCTGGCGGCGAATCGATCGATTTTGCTTATCCTGATGCGAACGGGAAGATCCACCGTTTAACCGACAATCTGGGCAAAGTGGTATTGCTTGATCTGTGGGCCACCTGGTGTGTTCCATGTTTGAAAGAACAGCCGGCATTAGAAGAATTGGAAAAATCATTTGAAGGCAAAAACATTGTCTTTATCAGCCTTTCTATTGATACAGATCAAGCGAAATGGCAAAAAATGGTAGATGAGAAAAAATTATCTGGACTTCAACTGTTTACCAACAATAAAGGATCAATGATTGGCGATTATGAGGTAACAGAAATACCAAGATTCATCCTGATTGACCAAAATGGAAAAATGGTAAATTTCCAGGCACCCCGTCCGTCTGACCCTAAATTGAAAGCGCTAATCGAATCAACTTTAAATAATAACCAAACGTCTAAATCGAAATGAAAAAACTAATTATATGTTTAACAGTTTGTTTAAGCATCCTGAGCTGGCGGCCTGCCCGGGCTCAGGGCATCAATTTTCAAACCATCACAATGCAGGAAGCCATGAATATAGCTGGTAATCCTGCAAATCCCAAACTTATCTTGATGGATTGTTATACTACCTGGTGCATTCCCTGTGTGGAGATGGCTTCTTACGAATTTCCAAAAAAAATTGCCGGAGATTATTTCAACCCCAAATTTGTATCTGTAAAATTTGATATGGAAAAAGGTGAAGGAAAAGAACTTGCAAAAAAATATAATGTAAAGGCTTACCCTACTTTCCTGATATTGAATGCTCAGGGCCAAGAAATTAATCGCGTGGTTGGTAAATCAACCGCACAGGAATTTATTGAAAAGGTAAAAGTTGCACTTGACCCAAAAAATACGCTTCCAGGACTAAAAACCGCTTATGACGCTGATAAACAAATGCGTACGGGTTTGCCTTATGCCCTCGCACTCTATCAGAATTCAAAGGACCCTACACCTGTACTAGATGAATTATTTGAAAATGCCCAAGACTTTGAACGGTTTAGCAAAGATTATTTGGAACTTGCCTTAGGGACAACCAAATTTGGAAGTCCATTTTTCAAAAAGTTGATGATGGAAAAAGGCAGTATCGACCAGGCTTTAGGGACAGAAGTTACCAATCAGATTCTTTTTGATAAAGTACGTAAAGACATGTATGGCATTGCTACTGAAACTGGTGCAAAGTACAATGTATTTTATACTCCTCAGGAAGTAGAAGATGTAGCCTATACCATCGGCTTACTCAAATTACCCCCGAATGATGCTCAAAACCACATGTGCCGCATCGCCCTTTTTGTGGTAAATAAAGACCTGGATGGTATGACCCGATATTTCAATCGCCATATTGCAAATTTACCAACCACATCGCCATATAAGGGCATTTTGGAGGGTATTTTAATGACAAATGCAGCTAAGGCTAGTCCTGAGCAAAAGGCAGCCATTAGAGCTTATTTTGAAAATAAGAATAAATCTTTAATTAAAGAGGCTAAGTCTTATCAGGAAAAAATAGACAGAACAAAATAACCTGCCAGAATGATCTTAACTTGTCCGGCTGAAGAATCACCGGCCGGACATTACTCAAACATCAATGAATGTATTAAAAATCAGAAAAGAATTGCAGTTGATCGTCTTGCTATCAGGTTTATTATTGATGGCCTTTTCTACCAGTGCACAGGAATTTACCGATGATAAAAAAGTGCTTAGCGACTATCAGGAAAGTATTAACGCCTTATTAAAAAAAGGAAGTACGATTTCCGCACCGGATGCGCTGATGGCCCTAACCTCACCACACCAACTGGTGGATATTAGTTATGCAAAGTCGCCAAAAAAACCAATTACAGGCCACGAACTTTATACACTTGCTAAAAAATCAACTATAGTAGTGGGTTGCTCCTACCTGTGCCCTAGGTGCTCTAATGCACACATCAGTGAATCAAGCGGATATATTATTGATCCCAATGGTATAGTGGTTACCAATTATCATGTAGCACTTACCTATGCAGATATGAAAGATGGTTATAAACCATTGGCTTTTACGATTCGTTTGGCAAACGGACAGGTTTACGCTGTTAAATCTATACTAGCTGCCTCGAAGGAAAATGATCTTGCGGTAATACAGGTGGAAACAAACGGAGAGAAATTTCCAGCACTGACACTGGCTGATGCAGCGCAAGTCGGCGATCGCATTTATGTGCTTGGTCATCCTAAAGGCATGCATTATTTCTTTAGTGAGGGCATTGTAACCAACAAATATATGGAAGAAGCCGGAACAGCAGAAAAACATTTTTTTAGGGAAATGATGGCTATTTCGGCAGATTATGCAACTGGCTCAAGCGGTGGGCCAGTACTTGATATTTACGGACGTGTGGTGGGAACAGTATCCAACACTAAAATGTTTACCCATAGCGAAACGAATCCCAGTGTGCAGATGGTAATCAAAAATACGATACCTGTAGAATCCTTGTGGAAACTGCTTCGATCAGGATCAAATCACTAAAATTTATTGCCACTGTTTTAGTTATAACAACACGCTCAGATGTCCGCGATTTTAAACCGCGGGCATTTTTAATTTCTAAAAATGGAAGTGATTCCATACATTATATGCTGTATTTTAGAATGGCTCAAAAACCCCTAAACTTGTCTGTTATGAGTGCCTTGTTTTCAGCTACCTTGCTTAGCTTTGTTTAGCAAAATTTAAATTCTAAACCAATGGAAGCTTATCAAAAAGCCGGACACGAGCAGATAAATGGCATTAAGATGTACTACGAAATTTACGGTGATGGAGAAATCCCCCTGGTGCTGATCCATGGCGGCGGCTCCACCATTCAATCAACATTCGGCAGATTTATTCCTTATCTGGCCAAATGCGGCAAGGTAGTAGCAGTTGAACTTCAGGCCCATGGAAGAACCAGCGACCGGGACCAGCCAGAATCTTTTGAGCAGGACGCAAAAGATGTGACCACTTTATTAAATCAACTCCAAATAGCAAAGGCCAATTTTTTAGGCTTTAGTAATGGTGGCACTACCACGCTGCATATTGCTGCCCATTATCCCGATGTAGTAAATAAAATCATCGTGATTTCTGCAAATTACCAACGGGAAGGTTTAACTGATGGCTTTTATAATGGCTTTGGAGATGCCACTATCGACCACATGCCTGAACCACTAAAAACAGCTTTCCTAGCCGTAAATCCAGATCAAAAGGCACTGCAAACCATGTTTGAGAAAGACAAACAACGCATGCTCGATTTTGTCGACCTCAGCGATGATGATCTGAGGGGAATTACCTCCGATACACTTTTAATGGTGGCAGATAAGGATGTGATCAAGCCAGAACATGTGGTTAAAATGTCGAGATTGATTGCAAATGCGCAGCTGGTTATTTTACCGGGTATGCATGGCGCTATGATCGGTGAAAACCTGAATCCGGATGTAAGCGACAAAACGATAGCGATTACGGCGCATTTGGTAGAGACTTTTTTGAATCAATAATACCACAGGGATAACCTATAGTTGATCCGGTTAAAATTTACCCTCTCCTGATTTAGGATTTAATATCTTTGCCAGATGGAACATATATTGGATAATCCCATTTATTATGCTTTAACTTCTGGCCATAAACACCTGGCGAAAGGTGTAGAAACGGTAAAATATTATAACGAAGATATCACTGCTTTTGCTGGCTTAAAGAATAATTCGCAGGAGGATTTAAATACGCTTTATCAGATCAGTCCTCCTGAAAGCCTGTTTGTTTTTTTCGTAAAAACACCGGTCGAAATTCCGGATCAGTGGAAATTATTGACGCATATTAATATGTTCCAGTTTATTTTTAGAGACACAAAAATTCCTGACTCAGATGGAGCCGGACTTACAGACCTTGATCTTGAACATGTTGCCGAGATGATTGATCTCGTGGAATTGACCAAACCAGGACCTTTCCTGTCTAAAACCATAGAATTGAGCAATTATACCGGCATATTCCTGGATGGAAAACTGGCTTCAATGGCTGGTCACCGCTTTTTCCCCAGCCCCTACCGTGAAGTGAGTGCAGTTTGTACCCATCCTGATCATTTAGGGAAGGGCTATTCCTTTAAGATTCTTCAGGAACAGATCAGGCGTATATTGCTCCGCAACGAAATTCCTTTTCTGCATGTACGCAACGATAATGAAGGCGCGATCAAACTCTATCAGAAACTGGGTTTCGAAATCAGAACCGATATGATTGCTTATGTGATCAAAAAAGAGTCTTTATAGATTCAAGGGAGAACGTTTCTAAATAGAAATCAGCAAAAAAATTGCGGTTTTTATGGCTTACTTTTGCCGGATAAATCACAAAACATGTCTAAAACAAAACTTACCATTAACAATAACGGCTCTGTTAAAATTGAGGGCGATTTCGAAATTGTAGATAGAAACGGAAACGTTTATGGCTTACAGGGCAGAGAAGTACTTTCGATCTGCCGTTGCGGTTTATCTAAAAATAAACCTTTTTGCGATGGCGCACACAATGGCCATTTTGAGCATGAGGCCATTGCATTCGATCTTCCTCCTAAAAAAGTTTAATAAAACGCATTTAAAAGCATCAATCTTCCAGGGTTGGCGCTTTTTGTTTCAGGTACAACGAAGAAAATTAATTACCAATATGCGATGGAGACCTGCCATAAGCCTTTTTAAATGCAAAAGAGAAATGCGATAAATCTTTAAAACCAACCTCAAGATAAACATCCGACGATTTCCAGCCCTTCTCAGTAATCAGATAATAGGCATCATTTAAACGCTTTTTCTGCAGCCAGCGATTGGGCGAAAGATTAAAAATCTTTTCAAAGTCTCTTTTAAATGTGGCTAAACTTCTTCCCGTTAAATAAGCAAAGCGACTAATATCAACGTTGAATTTGTAATTGGCATTCATGTATGCTTCCAGGTCAATTTTCCCAGGTTCAGAGAAATCAAAAAGCACATCTTTCAGCATCGGATTGGTCTGCAATAAGATCATGACCACTTCCTTAACCTTTAAGTCAACTAAAGCCTTGTTAAACCCATTATTTCCGGCCAAATACGGCCATATCGAATCGATATAATTCTTCAGCAAGCTATTAGGCTCGAGTGCTAGACCTTTAAGATCATGATTAGGCTTTTCTATATGCAAATCATATTCGTTGCTAATGCTGTGCAAAATCTCCTGATCAATATTGATGCTGATGGATTTAAATTCCCCGTCTGCAGGTGGATATTTAGTATACCTGGCCAGTTGATTACGCCTGAAAAATCTAAAATTGCCATCAGAAAATACAAATTTCTCTCCACCGATAAAAATCTCAGAAGTACCTGCAATAACTAATCCTACCGAATGATTGGGGATAAACTGTTCGCCCTCGCTACTTTTATGCGCATAGCAGGAATACAGGATATCTGGACGTCTGGCTTGATTTGACATGTTAGATCAAATTTAAGGTTTTATAGTGAGACAATCGTCATCCCCATGCAGACGGGAATCTTAATGCTAATCAAACCTGGTAATAGCATTAAGATTCCCAATCAAGTTGGGAATGACGTACCGCCAAATATGGATGGATATTTAATAGATTTCCAGACTGCATTGCACTCCGCTCGAAATGACAATACAACCAATTATTTCTTTATAAAAGATTTACCCAAGTCAGTGGCTAAAAAATTCTCTGCTTCATCATGATCTGTTGATAAACTTACCTCCATCCATTTTTCCATTTCTGCAGTTCTGGCAGCATCGGCATGTTTAAGCATCCCAATAGCTTCGCTTCCAAATACTAAATGTATCGGGGGCTCAGGATTTTCTACAAGATCAAGCATTGCTCTGGCTGCCTTCTCCGGATCGCCCATCGGCACAAAATTACCGCTCTGAAAAAAATCAGCTCGTTTCCCTACAGTATTTTCGTACCCTGCAATATGTGGTGCATAAGACATTGAAGCGCCTGCCCAATCGGTACGGAAACCACCAGGTTCTACACTGGTTACATAAATCCCCAATTCAATTACTTCTTTCGCCAGCGCTTCACTAAAGCCGCTAAGGCCAAATTTTGCTGCCTGATAAATACTCACTCCGGCATTCCCCACACGCCCACCTATTGAGCTGATCTGAAGAATTCTGCCCGAACCTTGTTTGCGCATAAATGGCAATACTGCTCTGGTAATCTCTATCGGTGCATATAAATTTGTTTCGAACTGACTGCGAACCTGATCTTCGGTAAAAGCTTCGGCTGCGCCCACTATACCAAAGCCAGCATTGTTCACCAAGACATCTATTTTACCAAAGTGTGCAATGGTAGATTCAACCGCCAAGTGAACCTGATCGTAATCGGTAACATCTAATGTAATTGGCAGAATCTGATCAGTATATTTTTCTACAAAGCCTTTTAAAGCATCGGTATTTCTTGCTGTTGCAGCAACCAAATCGCCTTTTGCCAGTACCTGCGCAGTTAGGTCACGTCCCAATCCACGGGAACTACCTGTTATAAACCAAACTTTTTTCATTTTTTCCTATTATTTAATAAATCAAAGGTAGATTGAACAGCAAAGGAAAGCTTTGTTAAAAGGCTCAATTTTCTTTGTTAAAAAGCTCATAGAATTTTATTGGAACCTTTTTAGGAGATATAATGTTAAATAAAGGTAATCAGTTAAATTTATCATGGCAAAGGCAAAGAAAAAAAACAAAAAGGAAAAGGATAAAAAGAAAAGCAAGAAAAAGAATAAGCTGGGCGTTAAAAATTCGTTGGTAAATAACATTAATGCCCGAAAGAAAAAAGGCAAATCAAGATCAAAGAAGAAATCAAAAATTAGCAAAAAGGCCTACAAAAAAATGCAGAAAGGCTGGAAAAAATAATTAGTATTTTAGGTCATGTATAGAAACAATCATTTAGGGTTCGCTATCCAAAAGACACTAATATCCTAAAGGATAGTGCTATCCTCAATGAAAGCTTATAACTTTGTATTATGGGGCCAAGAAAAGAATACCATAATAAAGAAACCTGTACTGCAAGTTTAAACGCAGTAAAAGACGCTCTCTACGTATTAAACGGTAAGTGGAAGCTACCCTTGATTATTTCCTTGCAAGATGGACCGCGGAGATTTAATGAAATCCAAAAATCACTTGGAGAAATTACGCCCAAAATATTATCGAAAGAACTTAAAGATCTGGAATTAAATGAATTTGTAACCCGAAAAGTATTTTCAACCACTCCGGTTACCGTAACTTACGAACTTACCCCATATAGTGCATCACTTGAGAGGGTAATTGATGAATTAAGGGATTGGGGGTTAAAACATCGCGAACGGTTAGTAAAGAATAGAAAAAATGAATTAGCAGCAGCAGAAATAACAGCTGTTCTTTAGGGGTTAAATTTAACCTCCCGGGCCATGCATTTTACCCCAAAAAGCAAAAAATTGATAATGATAAAATTCGGCTATCTTTGCATAAAATAAAATCCATGGCGGTATTACATAAAAAAGAAGAAAAAATTCAGGCAGTGCTGGGTAGGTTGCCTAAAAAATATACGGACGAACAATTTGTAGAGATGTTTATCAGACTTTACTCTAAAGATTGGGGCAAAATTAAATCAGCTTACATTAAACAATCTCAGGATAAAGAACGTGGAACCATTATTAATATGCCTAAACCAGAGGTATATTTAAGACAGATCCTGGCAAACTATCTCCAACAAGACCATGCTCAGAAATCTGTTGAGGTTAAAGAAGAACCTGTTGTTGAAGCTCCAGTTACTGAAGTTAAAAAAGCGAAGGCTCCAGATAAGAAGAAAGAAGTAGTAGCTGAAGAAGTACCTGCAGAGGTTAAAAAAGCAAAAGCACCTGCTAAAAGGAAAGCTGAAGAAACTCCTGTAGAAGTTAAAAAAACCAAAGCGCCTGCAAAGAAAAAAGCGGAAGCGATTGAAGAAACTCCAGTAGCTGAAAAAAAAGCAAAAGCACCTGCTAAAAAGCCAACAGCAAAAAAATAAAAAATATTTTACATCAAATATAATAAATCATCTTTTTGGTTGTTTATATATATGAGAGCGTTAATTTAGATGACGGGGATAGGTCGGTATGATTTATCCCCGTTCTTTTTTAGCCGTTTTTTGCCCTTGCGGACATATCTTTGTTAATTATATATTTGTTTTTTTTAGTACATCCATTAAGGCGGTCGTCATGCTGAATTTATTTCAGCATCTTTTTCAGCTAATAAAAGGCATTTATTTCAAAAAAAAATAATTGTGCAAACATTGTCTTTTCCGCTCTTTGCCGCGGGGGCATGGTACTTTGGAGCGCCAAAGTACCCAAAGCGCTTTATCAATCCAGCAATGGGCCTTTTACACAGCCCTACACGCATCAAAAAAACAGCGGCACTTCGTTTTGTGTTCATAGTTATTTAAAGTTTTAAATTAGTGTTTATGAACACAAAACCACTGCGTTTAGGTTTGGCAGTAGTATTTGTTCTTTTTTACAACTGTTTTTTTGATTTCTCCGGCCCTTGGGATTGACGGCGTTCTTCGGTAAAACCTGTAATTTATTAAAGCAAGCTACCAAAACGTATAAAAACCCAAACCAAAAGATGTGTCCCCACAATAGGGCCTGTACTGGAATGAAGACTGTTCTCTAAATCAGTCAATAATAGTGCAACGAAGAATCTTTTCAGCTCATATCATAACTCATTTCTACCCATGTTCAAGTTTTACATCTAATTGTAAACTTTACTCTTTTAATTGGTATATCGGGAAAAGTCGATATACCTTTGTGTCATGGATCAGGTAGAAATATTTAAAGCCCTTTCGAACAAAACACGTTTACAGATTTTAGGTTGGCTAAAAGAGCCCGAGTTAAACTTTCCGGAACAGCCAAATGCCGATTTTGAAAACGTTGGTGTTTGCGTTGGACAGATCCAGATTAAAAGTGGTTTATCACAAAGTACCATCTCCGAATACCTGTCTATTTTACAGCGTGCTGATTTAATCAGCTCTACCCGCCTGGGCCAATGGACTTATTACAAACGCAATAAAGAAGGCTTAAAAAAATTAAGCGAAATCATCAATACCGAATTATAATTTAGAAATATATGAACACAGATAGTTTATTCAGGCCCTTTAGCCTTAAAACATTAAATACAAAAAACAGGATTGTAATGGCACCAATGACGAGATCTTTCTCTCCAGGCGGAGTGCCAACACCCGAAGTTGCAGCCTATTATGCAAAAAGAGCCGCTGGCGAAGTAGGCTTAATTTTGTCAGAAGGTACTGTAATTAACCGCCCATCTTCTTCCGCAGATCCAAACATTCCACATTTTTATGGTACCGAAGCTTTGGCGGGATGGCAGCAGGTAATTAATGACGTTCACCAGGCCGGCGGGCAAATGGGCCCACAGATCTGGCACCAGGGAATTATGGAAAACCACGCATCAGGCTGGTTACCAGATACACCTTTCGAAGGTCCATCAAGTTTTAACAAACCTGGTTTCGAAAACGGTGTACCTATGACAGATGCAGCAATTGCTGATACCATTGCTGCTTTTGGTCAGGCGGCGGCTGATGCCAAAGCTCTGGGTTTCGATACGGTTGAAATACATGGTGCACACCAATATCTGATCGATCAGTTTTTTTGGGATGGTACAAATAACCGCACCGATATTTATGGAGGCAAAACCTTAGCCGAGCGTACCCGTTTTGCTGTTGAAGTAATTACAGAGGTACGGAAAAGGGTTGGTGAAGATTTCGCCTTAATTATCCGTTTATCACAATTCAAACCTGCTGCCTATGATTTCAAATTGGCTAAAAACGAGCAGGAAATGGAACAATGGTTAACACCATTGGCCGAAGCCGGAATTGATATTTTTCATTGTTCGCAACGTCGTTTCTGGGAGCCTGAGTTTGAAGGTTCTGATTTGAACTTTGCAGGTTGGGCGAAAAAAGTAACCGGAAAAGCAACTATTTCAGTAGGTTCTGTTGGCTTGGATGGCGATTTCTTTGGTGCTTTCGCAGGTCAAAGTTCACAACCTAGCTCATTAGACGAACTGGTACGTAGAATGGACCGGGGCGACTTCGATTTAGTAGCCGTTGGTCGACCGCTTTTAGCAGATCCAAACTGGGTAGAAAAAATTAAACATAACCGCATGGAAGAATTGAAAGGCTTTAGCAAAGAGGCTTTAATGCAGTTAGTATAAATAAATATCCTTATTTTTCTTTTTAATTTAAAAGCATCTCTTTTGAGATGCTTTTTTGTTGGTGATATCAGATGTTACCATCTGACATCAGAATTTTTGCCACGGAAAACCAGAAATCACGGAGTTAGTTGCATTTTCGGCTAATCCATCATTACGAGCAGGCTTTTTCAGCAACGAAAGAGAAATTTCGTAAGTTATATGATAAATGAATAGATTTTTTCTCTATGTTTAGTAAAGCAGTACCTGCAATGCTTCGGTTGCTCCAGCCCCGCCCTTTTGCTTAATCCCGACTGAAAAAGTCGGAATAACGCTGGCGGTCGGGTTTATTTGACCTCTGACAGTAGCAATACCGGGTCCAACTAAACCCGATTAAAGCGGGATGCCAATTCCTTCAAATTGGCAGAAGCGGAGCGGGACTACAATAACCCAAAAGCTTCTGTAATTGCTTTCCAAAACAAAACAGGTCTTCTTCTTGATAATTAGGTTTCGTCATCTCGACTGAAATGCAGTGAAATGGAGAGATCTATCTTTCTGTGGAGTTAGATGTTACCATCTGACACGTATGCAATCATTATTCATTTCTTTCGGAATCCACATTTCCAAATACCATTCTTATAGATTTCCCGACTCCGTTGCACTTCACTCGAAATAACGTGACGAATAGAATTTCAATTTAAATCCCAGCCTTTTTCCTTAAATTCACCTCTTTAAAATTGATCTCCAGATGTCGAACATTAAACTCATTATCGAAGAAAGGCCCGCAAATATTGGCAATTTTATGGTTGGCAGACTTTTGCCTTTCAGAGAGAAACGCATGGTTGGTCCTTTCTCTTTTATCGACCACATGGGGCCGGCAGCGATGAGCGATCACGAAAATCTTGATGTTCCGCCGCATCCGCATATTGGACTTTCTACCCTAACTTTTTTGTTCGAAGGAGAAATTACTCATAAAGACAGTCTTGGCTCTGATGTGGTAATCAAACCCGGGCAGGTAAACTGGATGACATCAGGCAGCGGCATTGTACATTCAGAAAGAACTCCTGAATACCTTCGTCATACCGATAAAATGCTCCATGGCTTACAGATCTGGGTGGCTTTGCCAAAAGCGCTGGAACAAATGGACCCGGAATTTTTTCACGTAGATAGTGCCGATATCCCTTCATGGGAGCAAGATGGCGTTGCCATTAAATTAATCGCCGGAGAAGCTTTCGGACGAAAATCACCCGTACCCATCTACAGTCCGCTGTATTTTCTAGAGTTGAAAAGCACAAATCGTAATAAAGTAAATATTGGCGATTATCTTTTCGGAGAGAGTGCCTTGTATATTTTAGAAGGAGCAATAGAAAGTGACGGCCATATTTTCGAACCCCGCCAGATTTTAATTGCTAACGATGCCAAACTCTGCGAATTCACCATGCACGCCAATACTATGGTTTACATTTTTGGCGGCGAGCCTTTCCCTGAAGAGCGCTTCATTTACTGGAATTTTGTGGCCTCGGATAGAGAACTCATCGAAAAAGCAAAGCAAAAATGGTTAGAACAAAGCTTTAAGCCTGTTCCTGGTGAAACAGGTTTTGTACCTTTACCCGACCCGATTAAAAATATTAAACATTAATTTTTCTTAAATAAGTTCATATTTACCGAAACTGCTACACCTGTTGAGGATAGTTTTGAATTGCCATAACCAATGTCGGTTAATGGGATTTTCATGAAAGGTTTAGCACTAATACTTAAATTATTGTTTATTTTATGTTGAAATTCTACCCCAACATTGGCAATACCTAAATAATGTTGGTTCTCGTTTCTTACTTCGAAATTTTGAGGACCTTGATACGCACCATTGTAAGAGTAGGTATACTGTTCCTTTAACATGATATAACTCGAAAGCCCGGTACTCACTGAAACTGAATTTCTGCTATTTCCAAAAACCTTATAATTTACGTTTAAAGGAATGTCGATTACATCGCAATTGGCATGGATTTTTGATGGGGCCACATTAAAAACGTAACTGGTGTTGGGCTTGTATAAACTAAAATCTGAATCGTAAATTTTCTTGGCGTAAGACGCTCCGGTGCTCACACTCAATTTTTTAGTAATCATATAAGTAGCCTCTACTCCAAAGCCACCACTTAAATTGCTTGTCCCGGATTTCTGAACACTGGTTAAATCAGGTGCAGCTAAAATACTCAATACAAATCTCGATTTTTGTTTCACAACCGGCGGTTTTATGCGTTCAGGCTTACCAACGGCAACGTTAACCGTCATTTTCTGATCTTTAAATGCGATAGGATTATTTGCTGAGTTTAATGTTGGTTGATATATCAGGTTAGCCAATGTATTGGCATTATTGATTCCGTTCTCAATCAGTTTTTGCTCAATTTCTGTATTATTTTTTTGTTGCTGTTTTCCACGTTCTCCTGTATTCCTTTGCTTTATAGCGAACAAATTTGAATCTGCATTTACATCAGGAACGATTTGCTTAGCAGGTACGTCAGTTAATGCACCGGTATCATATTGTGCTTTAGTTTGGTTTTGATCCTCCTTATCGGTTTTTACCACCGCATTAACATCTGTTTTATGGTTTGATGGTTTTACCAATAAAAATACGATCAATAATATTGCTGCGATTCCAGCTGCAGCGGTAAGCCAAAATAAGGGCACAATCCTCCTTTTTGGTGTTGGATGCAATCTCTCCTCCAGATTATCCCAATCTAAATCATTAAAAGGCAGGTCGGGGTTTCCCAATCCATCTTTAAATAATTTATCTATATCTTTTCCCTCTTTCATTGCATATTTGTGTTTAACCTTATCTGTAAAAGGTTTTTATCTACGCCCGAACTCCTCACCTGGTAAGTTTTCGCATCAGTAGCTTTTAACATTTCCTGTAATTTCTGCCTGGCCTTAAACAGGTTCGATTTTGATGTACCTATCGATATCCCAAGCATTTCAGCAATTTCTTCATGCGTATATCCGTCAATGGCAAAGAGGTTAAAAACGGTACGGTAACCCGGGCTCAGCTTTTGTACCATTGCCAATAAATCGTGATAAGCTAACTTATCATATACAGAACTTACCTGTGCAATATTTTCATGATCAAGAATATCTACATGATCAGCAAATTTTAGATTGGCCCGGTAATAATCGATAGCGGTATTGGTTATAATCCGTCCAAGCCAGGGCATAAACGCCTTAGAATTTTCATATTTGGCTATATTTTTAAAGGCTTTAAAAAATCCATCGTTCAGTATCCCTGCAGCATCCAACCTGTCGTGTGCGTAACGTAAACATATACCCATAGCAAAGCTATAGAAATGTTTGTATAGCGCTTTTTGACTATCTCTTTCATTTCTAATGCAGCCCTGAATATACTTTTGTATAATTTCTTCACTATCGCGGGTAGCGGTCACAAGTTCTCCTTTCAACACACATTACGGCAAGGGATAACAAAAGGTTGCCTTAAAAATTTATTTTTAAAAAATATTTTATTTCGTTCGTTTTTGGTCGAAAATATCCATTCTACAAGCAACCATTTACAACTTGGGGGCGTAATAGCAGCATATCAATTTTTATTAAAGTTAAAACTAAAACAAAAATCTTATGCTAATCTACTTAAAAAAGAATCTATTGGCGCTAGTATGTATAGCCATGGTATTTATAGCCTGCAAAAAAAATAGTTCAGAAGACCCTACACCCATCGGTAATAACAAAAAAGGTATCCAATTGGCAACAAACGCCAAATTCGGATCAGTATTAACCGATAAAGACGGCAAAACCTTATACTTTTTCGCAAATGATGCTGCAGGTGCACCAACCTGTACAGATGGTTGCGAAACCACCTGGCCACTTTATTATTCTGCAGATGCCAGTACAGATTTAAACCTGAACAAAGCCGAAGTTGGTGAAGTTACCCGTGCCGATGGCCGTAAACAGAGTACTTATCGCGGTTATCCACTTTATTATTTTGCCGGCGATGCTGCAAAAGGTGATATTAAGGGGGATGGTGTTGGTGGAATATGGTTTGTAGCCAAGCCCGATTATTCTTTAATGCTGGCTAATGCACAATTAACGGGAAACAGTATCAATTACACCAGTACTTATGCTGTAGGCGATGGCAAAACCATTTACTTAACTGACAGCAAAGGACGTACTTTGTATGCTTTTGCGCCAGACAAAAATGGTGTAAACACATACACCAAGAGTGTAACACAAGAAGGTATTTGGCCAGTGTATGAATCTGAAGTGCTTAACGTACCTTCTGCGGTAACAAAAACGGATGTTGGTGTAATTACTGTAGCCACAATTAACAAAAAACAGTTAACCTATAAAGGATGGCCATTATACTACTGGATCTCAGATGTAAAAAGAGGAGACAACCTGGGCATAGTAATCGGAAGAGGGCCAGGTTTAACTTGGCCGGTATTACAACTAAATGCTACTGTTGCCCCGGCACAATAAAAATATTTGGGTTAGGCGGGTTAGGACGGTCGGCTGTGTTTTCGCAGCCGGCCTTTTTTATACAGTTAATAAAGCCTGCTTAATTTTCTCAGCAGCCTCAGCCAATTCTTCATGGGTAGGCTTTAATTTTTCTTTGCTAAAGTTCATATCGCTTACACTATTCATCGGTATTAAATGGATATGTGCGTGCGGAACTTCCAATCCGATTACCGAAACACCTACCTTTTTACAAGGGAAAGCAATTTTTACACCTTTGGCTACAATCTTAGCGAACATCCACAAACCAACATATAAATCCTCATCCATATCGAAGATATAGTCGGTTTCAATCTTAGGGATCACCAATACATGCCCTGCAGTTAACGGCTGAACATCTAAAAAGGCTAAATATTCTACGGTTTCGGCTACAACATGTGCAGGGATTTCGCCTGCAACGATTTTTGAAAAGACAGTCATTTGAGGTATAGGGTTTAGGGGGTGAGGTTTAGGGTTAAGCATTTGGCGATAGGCCCTTAATAAACGCCGACTGCCAAACGCTATTCGCTTATCTCGAAATTTCGAGCACTTCAAACTGCATTTTACCTGCAGGTACTTCAATTTCGGCAAACTCACCTACCGATTTACCTAATAAACCTTGCGCAATCGGCGATTTAACAGAAATTTTTCCGGTTTTTAAATCAGCTTCACTTTCTGCTACCAACTGGTAAGTCATGGTTGCACCGTTTTTAACATTTTTTATTTTTACAATGGATAATGCTAATACTTTCGATAAGTCTAATTTAGACTCATCAATTAAACGTGCATTTGCCAGCGTATTTTTTAATTTCGCTATTTTTGCTTCATGCAAACCTTGCGCTTCTTTAGCAGCATCGTATTCTGCATTCTCCGATAAATCACCTTTATCCCTTGCTTCTGCAATTGCTTTAGATATTAGCTGACGACCGGTGGTTGTTAAATAATGAACTTCCTCTTTTAATTTATCTAACCCCTCTTGGGTGTAGTATGTTACCTCTGTCATTGCTCTATTAATTTTATTCAAACGCTATAAAAAACAAACAAGACTATATAGTTGGTTTGCTACATAGTCTTGCTTCAATTATAACGAAGATAAAATCTGGAAATTACAAAAGCAAATAAAAGATTAAGATTTAACGGATTTTTAGATTTCAGGATCTTTTTTTTACATCAATCGGCTTATAGGAGAGGTAAGACCCACCAGAAATGTAACATTCAATCATACACTCATTCAAAAATCTATCATTCTCTCACTCAATCATTTTCTAATTCAATCATTAGTTTTAATTTAGCTTAAATTATTCTTAAAAAATGAAAAAGTTATTTCCTATCGCCCTGCTCCTCAGTTTGGGCGTTTATATGGCTTCGGCCCAGGAGCTTTATATGCCCCGGAATATCAAAGCGGCATACGCCAAGGGTACACGCTCAATGAATGGAAAACCTGGTCCAAATTATTGGCAAAACCACGGTAAATACAATATGGATATTAAGGTAGATGCCGAAACCAAAGTGGTGAGTGGTAAAGAAGAAATTTTGTACAGTAACAACAGTTCCGATACCTTAAAAAACCTGGCCATCCGCTTTGTAAACAACCTGCATAAACCAACTTCACCAAGAAGTGGAGCCGTAAGTGAAGACTTTTTGAGTACGGGTTTAAATATTATCGCTTTATCGGTAGATGGCGAAACTTATAAAGTGGATAGCAAAAGCTGGGGAACAGTAGGTAATGTACCGCTAAAGAAACCTTTATTACCAAAATCGAAAATTACAGTTAAAATAGAGTGGGATTACCCATTATCAAAAGAAAGTGGACGCGAGGGGCAGATTGATCCCAACTCGTTTTTTGTAGCTTACAGCTATCCCCGCATTTCGGTTTATGATGATTATAATGGCTGGGACCGCATTCCGCATACGGATAGAGCCGAGTTTTATAACGATTTTAACGATTACGAATTTTCGATCAAAGCGCCTAAAAATTATGTGGTATATGCCACAGGCGATTTCCTTAACCCGGATGAGGTATTGCAACCTGAAATTTCTGCGCGTTTAAAGAAATCATATACCGGTGATGAAGTAATCCACATTGCTACCGAGCAGGAAATGAAGGGTGGTAAAGTAACCCAGCAAAAAGACTGGAATACCTGGAAGTTCGCGGTAAACCACATTACCGATGTTACTTTTGCACTCAGCAACCACTATGTTTGGGATGGCGCTAGTGTAATTGTAGATAAAAAGACCAACCGCAGATCGAGCGCTCAGGCGGCATATAATCCAATCACCGGAAAAGACTTTGTTAACTCGGTTAAATACAATCTCAATGCTTTAGACTGGTTCTCGAATAATTGGCCGGGTATCCCCTATCCTTATGTAAAAACCATTGCTTTTCAGGGTTTTGCCGATATGGAATACCCAATGATGGTAAACGATTCGCAGTTTGGAGATCCTGTTTTTGCACAGTTGGTTCAAGACCACGAAGTGGCACATACTTACTTTCCTTTTTACATGGGCATTAACGAAACCCGTTATGCTTATATGGATGAAGGTTGGGCCACTACATTCGAATATTTAATTGGTATTGCCGAGCATGGCAAACAAGCTGCTGATGATTTTTACAAGAAATTTAGAGTTGATCAATACATTAACGATAAATCTACTGAAGAAGATCAACCGGTAATTTCAATGTCCGATCAGGTTTCAGGAGCTGGTTATGGGAACAACGCTTATGGAAAAGCGTCTTTATCATATTTGGCTTTAAAAGATATGCTTGGAGATGACTTATTCAAGAAAGCACTACATACTTATATGAGCAACTGGAATGGCAAGCATCCAATTCCATGGGATTATTTTAATTCGATGAATGCAGGTTCCGGTCAGAATTTAAACTGGTTTTTCCAAAACTGGTTCTTTACCAACAACTATCTTGATTTAGCGATCGCCAAATTAACACCTGCAAAAGGAAAATCTACGTTAGCTGTTAAAAATGTTGGAGGTTTTGCAATTCCTTTTGATGTGGTAGTCACTTATGCTGATGGAAAAGTTGAGACCATACACCAAACACCAGCGGTTTGGAAAGCAAATCAAAAAGAAGTTAATATCACGATTAATACCACTAAAAAAATAACGTCAATCAGTTTGGATAACGGCATTTATGTAGATGCTACACTAGGGGATAACATTTATGAGGTAAAATAATTCAGGTCAAAGTTGGCAATTTTCAGTTGGCAGTTAGATATAAGCTGTCAACTGAAATTGTTGACTGAGAACTGAAAACTAATAACTGAGAGCTGGCTCGTGTTTGACCGGGAAATTTAGTGAATTGGCAATAAAACACATTTTATTGGCTTCGTGATGCAGAGATGCTGCAAGTTCGTAATGTGCCTTATCAGCTATTAAAACCTGGGGGTGAAGGGTAACTTCTCTAAATCTTCCGCTTCCATCAGCCAATTCTTCCATTGTACCTACCGCTTCATCTTTATAATCGATCACTACGATTTCGTTTTTAGAGCATAAATGTAAATACCAGAGCATGTGGCAGCTGGAAATCGAGGCCAATAAGAGGTCTTCAGGGTTATATTTAGATTTATCGCCCAAAAAGGCAGAATCTGATGATCCCGAAATATCCGCCTTGCCTTTTACTGAAATAATATAATCGCGATCGTACGAACGGTAATCCATTGTGCCCGAGCCTTTATTGCCCGTCCAGGTAACTGTGGTTGAATATAAGTGATCTTTCGGCATGATAAAATTGGTTAGATTGTATTGCCAATTTAAGAAAATAAAATTACTTTTTTGAAACCATCGGGTTTTATCGCTTAGATGTACCAATGGCTAAAAAGATAAATAATTAATTTTGAAAATGAGGGTTCGGCAGTGCTTCGGTCCCGAAAGTCCTGCTATCTCTCCAAGTCCTCGCTGCGCTGTGGGCTTTCCGTTCTATCAGGTTTAGCTAACAAAGGCTTACCCAGCCCATACGCAAAAGAACTTCAGGAAGTCTTTAGGTAACCTTAAAGATTTTCGACCCCAGTAAGGTATTTATCTTTCTGTAAAATTATGAGCTGATTTCGTGTCCTTTTGAAATCAAGAATGATTTAAGCAGATCATATGTACGTTCGTCTGCTTCAATATTAATTCCCATATTGTTTTCCATATACAAACATTCAAAACATATATTAAGTGCGGAAACAACTTCACGATCTTTATTGTAAAATACGATAGCATCCCTGTAAATAGGCGCACACATCCATGCAGGCATATTCGCAACGTCGATTTCCAAAATTCGAATCAATGTGATTCCCTCAGCATCAGCACATTGAAATGAACTAATTTTTCTTGAAGAAGGATTTATTTTTTTATCCGGACCAGTAATACGTTGATCATGCCAGGATATTGTATCAGAATTTCTATTCGTTTCAAAGTAATAAGTATTTTGCTGAAAGGAATAGGTTTCAACATATTCGAAATCGATACTTTTAATATAATCTCTTGAATTAATAGCTTGATTTGCCATACAGAGACTAAATCTTACGCAGTTTATCCGCTAAAACTTCCGAAATCTTACGATACGAATCAAACGTCCAGCCACCCACATGTGGCGTTAAAATCACTTTTTCGTTATTTTTTAATTCATCATACCAGGGCTGTTCACCCAAAGCAGGAAATTTCTCAGTTTGTAAAACATCTAAACCTGCGCCCAAAATCTTGCCGCTTTTTATGGCATTTAGCACCGCAGGTGTATTTACAATTTCGCCGCGGGCCGTATTGATAAAGAAAATCGGCTTTTTAAAATGAAAAAAATATTCTTCATCCATCATTTGCTTCGTTTCGGCCGTTAATGGAATATGTAAGCTCAGCACATCACTGTATTTTACAATTTCTTCCATACTCACCTCACGGGCAAAAGCATCGCTAAAACCTGTTTTATATTTATCATAAGCCATTACATCCACTTCGAAACCAGCCAGTTTTTTCGCAAAACTCTGTCCCATAAAGCCATAACCGATAATGCCAACCTTTTTGCCTTTCAGTTCGTAACCGCGGTTCCCTTCACGGTCCCAAACACCATTTCTGATTTCCATATCCGCCCTGCGGAAGTTATTCATCAAAGATAAAAGCAAGCCGGTGGCATGTTCGCCAACAGCATCACAATTGCCTTCGGGTGCATTAATCAGCTCTATATTTCTTTCGAAAGCAATTTTATCATCAATATTATCCAAACCAGCCCCTGCCCTGGCTACAAACTTTAAATTTGGAGCGGCAGCAAAAATTTCGGCATCTATCCTAAATTTCGTCCTTACGGCAATACCAGTATAGTCTTTTATTTTATCTAAAGTTTGTTGACGCGTAATCTGCGGTTCATCATCAACCTGGTAACCCATCGCAGTTGCCTGTTCTTTAAATACAGGATGCAGGTCATCAACAATTAATATCCTTTTCATAATAAGCAAAAGTAACATTTTACAGATTGATCAATTGTAATATTCTATCATTGCTGCTGGCAAAACTGAAAACTGCTATTTACGAACTGCCAACTGTAAATTAGCCCACAAAAATATTACTATAAAATGGCTGTAATAAAATAGTTACGGCCCATTTATTAAACTTACTTGCCGTTACTTTGTCTCCCTTTATAAAAACACACGAAATTTAATTTTTAATGAAACTATTTCAATACAGAACAATACAGATTATCCTATTACTGCTCACTTTTTCATTTAGTCTTTTTGCACAAACAGGCGGAAAAGCAAAAATTACCGGAGTACTTAAAGATGCCAAAACACAAGAAACCATTCCTTTTGCCACGGCAGTCTTAATCAATAAAGCCACAGCAAAAAATGCCAAAATAGTTCAAACAGATGTGAATGGTGCATTTGTAATGACAGAAATCCCTACAGGGACTTTTACCTTTAAAATCAGCTTCGTTGGTTACCAAACCATGGTTAGGGACAATGTAACGATTACCGCAAGTACGGGTACCTTAAATTTTGGCGACATTAAAATGAATGCGGCAAAAGGTAATGTATTAAGCGAAATTACCGTGACCGGCCAGAAACAGGGTATGCAAATGGGCATTGATAAAAAGATTTTCGCAGTAGATCAGAGTGTAATCAGCGAAGGTGGTTCTGCTGGCGATTTATTGCAGAATATCCCTTCCGTTTCTACCGATATGGATGGCAATGTGAGTTTACGCGGCTCTGCGGGTGTTAAAGTATTAATTGACGGAAAGCCATCTTTAATTGCCGGTGGTAATGTAGCGCAGATTCTTCAATCCATTCCTGCCAGTTCCATCGAAAGTGTTGAAGTAATTACCAATCCATCAGCAAAATACGATGCTGAAGGCCAATCAGGTATCATTAACATTGTACTTAAGAAAAATACAAAACTTGGGTTTAATGGTTCAGTTGCTTTAACAGCAGGTAACCGTGATAATTATAATGCCAATACCAACTTAAGTTTTCAAAACAGTAAAGTAAACATTTATGGAAACTATGGCTACCGTTATGGAAACCGCGTGGGTGGTGGTTTTCAGGATATTTTTTATAAGCCAGATACACTTGTAACACGATTTGCCAATCAGAATACCGTTTCAAAATCATTAGATAAAGGACATAATGCCAAAGCGGGTATTGACTATTATTTAGCACCTAAAAGTGTAATCAGCTTATCTGGCGGTTTCAATTCAAGGGAAAATGAACGCAATGACTTGCTTAATATCAGACAGTTGAACATCAATCAATCTCCTGTTTTGTTAAGTACCAGAACCAACAATACTGACGGTTATGGCAATAGTTATGATGCTAATTTGGATTATGTGCAGAAGTTTAAGAAACCGAAAGAGGAGTTAACTTTTAACTTCGGTTACTCGTATGGCACCAATAATAACGATCAGTATTACAGCACCAATACTACTAACCGCAATGGTGTACCCATTGATGAAACCTTAAGTTTACAACGCGTATTTAATACAGGTAATAACACCAACTATAATATTCAGACGGATTATGCCCTGCCAGTAGGTAACGCAGGTAAAATTGAAGTAGGTTACCGCAGCCAGATCCGCTTAGGGAAAAATGATCAATATGCAGATTCGATCCTAACCAACAGCACTATCTACATCAGCAACAACAAGTTGATTAATGGTTTTGATAGTAAAGATCAGGTGCATGCCCTGTATTTCAATTACCAGAACCAGATTAAAGATTTTGGTTATCAAATAGGTTTAAGGGGAGAAGATGCACGTTTAGATACACATTTAGAAGGTTATACCAATAATGTATTAACCACTGCCGAAGGAAACATTCATTACAAAAGGATATACCCAAGCGTGTTCTTAACACAGAAACTAAAGGGCGATAACCAGATTCAACTGAGTTATACCCGCCGTGTAAACCGACCACGTCCATGGGATACCAATCCATTTTTAGATGTTTCTGACCCCTTAAACTACAGAGGCGGTAACCCTAATTTATTACCTGAGGATGTACACTCTTTTGAGTTGGGTTATAGCAAGTACTGGAAAAAAGTAACCTTAACTTCAAGCTTGTATTTCCGTCAGACCAATGATGTAATCCAACGCGTAAGAAGTACACCAGTTAATGGGATTATTACCTCAACCCCTCAAAATTTAACAAACCAGATTAATAGCGGTTTAGAATTAATTGGCCGCTTTGACCTGATTAAAGCTTTAAACTTTACCACAAACGTAAACTTGTACCAGGCAAAGTTTGCTGGTGATGCACGATTTGACATTCCATCAAGCAGTGGCTTTAGCTGGAACGCCAACCTGACCGGAAATTTAACGGTAGTTAAGAGTTTATCTTTACAGGTGCGCGGCGACTATAGGGCACCAGAAGTGATGGCACAGGGAAAACGTAATGCGATGTATGGGATTGACGGGGGAGCCAAATACGATTTCCCTAACAAAAAAGCATCTTTAAGTTTCAATGTCAGAGATGTCTTTAATACCAGAAGATGGAGCATGACCACCGAAGACAGAGCCACAATTGTTGATTTTGAACGCCAGTTTCAAGGAACAATGGGGAATTTAACTTTCTCTTACCGCTTTGGAAAAACCACATTTACCGGTACTAATAAAAAGAAAAAAGAAGATCAGGACAACCGTCCTGATGAAGGATCATTCTAATTTAACCAAGGGTGCTTAGAAAAAAATCTAAGCACCTTTTTTTGTTCTACATTTTCTCCTTCCTTAAAAACCATAGTAAGTTATTATCTTGCACCATGGAAGAAACTAACCCCTGGAAAACGCTGGAAAGCGAGGTAAAATACGATAATAACTGGATTCGTTTAACCGAACACCAGGTCATTAATCCATCTGGTGGGCAAGGAATTTATGGTACCGTTCATTTTAAGAATTTGGCCATCGGAATTCTTCCTTTGGATGAAAAATACAATACCTGGCTGGTTGGCCAATATCGGTACGCCCTAAATGCCTACAGCTGGGAAATTCCCGAAGGCGGAGGACCATTCCATGAAGCGCCATTAGAAAGTGCAAGAAGAGAATTACTGGAAGAAACGGGTATGAGTGCCAGAAACTGGAAAGAGATACAAAGAATGCACTTATCCAATTCTGTGAGCGATGAACTGAGCATAATCTATGTTGCCACTGGTTTAATTCAAGGTATCGCTATGCCAGAAGAAACGGAACAACTTGTGGTAAAAAAATTGTCCTTTAATGAAGCTTATCAAATGGTACAAAATGGAGAAATTACCGATTCGATGAGCGTAGCTGCAATCTTAAAAGCCAAACTGATGATAATGAATGGCGAATTGTAACCGGGGGAACCACCAAATGTTCCTAACGGAACATAAAAATATTATATACTTTTTCTACCGGGCATATGTCCCGGTGGGACATTGCATTGATTAAATATTAAAATTATTTATATTAAATTGCTGAAACAAACCCTGAATATTAATCACCCAAAAAACTAATGGTGTCCCAGAGGGATGTCGGCTTATTATTTTTTTTAACAGTGGGTTCTTATAAAAATTCTCCTAACACCTAAAAATATTGCATCAGCACTTGTTCTATAGAGCCATTTGTTTTAAATTGCTAGTGCAATCCCTAAATATTAAATCATCCTAAAATTAATAATGTCCAGTATGGACATTTCCTCGGTAGAAATTGCAGACGGCAATTTTCGTTCCGTAGGAACGTTTGATTATGATTTAAATTTAGAACGCTATGCCAAATACCTATACCCAATTACACATTCAGTTTGTTTTTGCAGTTAAATTTCGTGCTTCATTAATTCATCTGGAATGGAAAGAAAGGCTATTAAAATATCTCACAGGAATATTTCAGGCAAATAACCATAAAATGATACAGACTAATTGTATGCCCGATCATATTCACATTTTTATTGGTATGCGGCCACATCAGTCTATTTCTAGCCTGATTCAAAATGTAAAGACAGAAAGTTCTAAATGGATTAATGACCAGCGATTTTGTAAAACAAAATTTGCCTGGCAAGAAGGTTATGGTGCATTTTCATATTCGAAAAGCCATATTCAACAGGTCATCCAATACATTCAAAATCAGGAACAGCACCATAAAAAGGAGAACTTTTTACAGGAGTACACCCGTTTCTTAAAAACGTTTGAGATTGAATACGAAGAAAGATACATCTTCAAAGAACCAGAATAATTTATTATTATCTTTGCCCTCTATTAAATCAACCAGATGAGCAAGCTTTTCGGCTATATTTTAAGCCCTGTTTTTTATATTTTCTTTGGTTTAACCCTTTGTATATTCCACCCTATACAATGGCTTTGTTTTAAGCTTTTTGGCTATAAAGCGCATAAAGTTTCGGTAGATATCCTTAACTTTTTCCTAACCTACTGCCAGGTCTTTTTATTCAATTCAATCAGTTTTAAAAATGAATACGATTTACCAACAGATAGACCAATTATATTTGCCGCGAACCACCAGAGCATGTACGATATCCCTTCGTTAATTTGGTTTTTAAGAAAACACAGTGCAAAATTCATCTCTAAAATTGAGCTTACCAAAGGCATTCCGTCAATATCCATTAACCTGCGTTTAGGTGGCGGTGCAAACATCAACAGGAAAGACAACAAACAGGCCATCTCTGAAATCATCAAGCTTGGCCGCAGAATGAAAGAGAATAACTGGAGTACTGTTATTTTCCCGGAGGGAACCCGGGCAAAAGATGGTCAGTTAAAAACTTTCCAATTTGGCGGTATTGCTACCATATTAAAAGTTGTACCTAATGCTTTAGTGGTTCCGGTGGCCATAGAAAATTCGTGGAAAATTGTCCGCTTTGGTATGTTTCCGTTAACCACAGGAAATGCCTTAAAATGGACGGTTTTAAAGCCAATAGAACCTGGCGCAAAAACTGCAAATGATATTACTTTGGAAGTAGAAAACGAGATCAGGAAAGTTCTAGGTCAGCCGATGCCGCAGCCTGCTAGTTTGTAATTTTAATTAATCACCTTAAGTATTCTTCGACTCCGCTACCATAGATAGAATTCCATAGAACGGTCGTCATCTCGACTATAGCGCAGCGAAATGGAGAGATCTATCTAAACAGATTCTCGTAAAATATTCGTTGTTTCTGTGAAATTCGTCGCAACACAGTGGTTAACCGGTCAAGCGCTAGACGCCTAAAGCCAATCGCTCTAAATATTTTTGTTCCCAATCACCCTGAAAAATTCATCGCGGTAAGTATCTCCAACCGGGATAATTTTTTGGTTAATGGTAATGCGGCTACGCTCAATACTTTCAATCTTATCAACCGCCACAATATAAGATTTATGCACCCGGATAAACTGACTTTGAGGCAAAGCTTCTTCCATCTTCTTCATGCTCTGAAGCGTAATTACACGTTCGTCCTTTGTAAATATCGAAATGTAATCTTTTAAGCCTTCTATGAATAAAATATCGTGCAGATAGATTTTTTGAATCTTATGTTCCGTTTTTACAAAAATATAATCCTGAACCGGGTTTGGTGCACCTGAAAATGGTGCTGGCGTAATAATCGGCTGGGCCACACTGGCAGGCGTTTCAACCGGCTTTACCTGATTGTGAACTTTTTCTACCGCTTTATAAAAACGGTCGAATGCAATTGGCTTTAACAGGTAATCAGAAACATTCAGGTCGTAACTTTCTAAAGCGTACTGCGGGTAAGCGGTAGTTAATATGTAGTGGCATTTATTGCCGGCAATTTTTAAAAACTGGATTCCGGTTAACTCAGGCATCTGAATATCTAAAAACACAAGATCAATCCCTCCGCCCTGAACAATCTGCAAAGCTTCAATAGGATTTTCGCATCTTTTAACCATAGTTAAAAAAGGTACTTTAGATATATAATCCTGTAAAATATCAAGCGCTAGAGGCTCATCATCAACAACAATACAGTTTAAGTTCATTTTAGGTTATTATTTAATTAATGATTTATTATCCGGTTTATGGTTAGTTATCGGATTATATGTCAATCATCAGTTCACAGGTATAATGAGTAGCCGAATTTACAACATTTAATTTATATCTATCAGGATAAACCAATTGTAACCGCCGTTCTACATTGGTTAAACCAACTCCTCCCTGTGCATCTTTATTCTGCTGGTTCTTTTTATTCACTACACTAAAATGCAAAATTTTCTGATTGGCAATGATATTGATTTTAACTGGTTCTGCAGGATCAGTTACTACGCCATGCTTAAATGCATTTTCTACAAACGAAATCAACATTAGAGGAACAATTTTTTGATTATCAATTTCGCCGTTTAAGGTAAGCTCTATATAGGCCCCATCTTTAAACCTAATTTTTTGCAGTTCGATATAACTGGTTAAATAATCTACCTCCTTACTTAACGCTACGGTTGGCGTGTTGCTTTCGTAAATCATGTAGCGCATAATTTCTGAGAGCTTCATAATGGCATCGGCTGTTTTATCTGATTTCTGATAAGCCAGCGAATAGATATTGTTAAGCGAATTAAAAAGAAAATGAGGGTTTAACTGCGATTTTAAAAACTGAAGTTCCATTTCGCGACGCTCACTTTCTAAATTACGCTGAATCCTTTCGCTTCCAAACCAATCAATAGTAAACTTGATAATACAGCTACTGATCATAAAAAAGCCGCCAACAAAAGCTTTACCTGCAAAATATTCATTCACATTATATTCTGCCTTTCCACCTCTCACCATCATCATATCTGATGGATATAAAACTGCAACAACTGTCTTAATTAAGGCAAAAACTGCAATCATCAGAAAAAAAGCAAAAACATAAAGCCAATACTTTTTTCTTCTCTTAATGAGTTCAGGAATTAAAAAAATGTAGTTGATGTAGAAAAGTGAAACATTTAGGATTCCAAATACACCAAATGAGATGAACTCCCGCTTCAGCGTTATTCCAGAGCCAGTTGTTATCACGATAACAACTGCACCTATTAATATAGTTGCCCAGAAAATACTGTGCAATATTAAAGCTCCCTTACCTTCTTTCATTACAAATTGTTTTACCAGAAATAACAGCTGCCCATATATATTTTAGAACCGCTTTTTTCATGCATCCAAAATAAATAAAGTTTTATCGATTTACTTACACAATCTACCAACGGGCTTTTTTTTTCTACCAACGGCCCAATAGGCAAATTTTATCGACAAACGCCAAAAATGTCTGTTGATCTAGAATCTTGAACACTTGGTATAATAGATTTTAGCAGGTTATTTTTCTTGAGTTTCTTTGAATCATCAAAACGAAAACAAAATGAAAACATCATCAGTAATCAACTTAAAAAATCAAACAGTAATTACTGATGGTCTTTTCTCAACCTCTCAAATAAAACTATCGATCATGAAAAAGTTAGCAAACACATCGCCATTTTTACTTTTATTATTACCTGTATTTATGATGATTATTTTAACGCTTACCGTTAACACCAATCAGAATGATGCAGAAATAGCTGTAAAAACAACAAAACCATCTGGTTCTGTTGTGAAACAGGCAACTGCCATTTTCAAATAGGAATAATGGGTAATTACGCTATCGAAACCGTAGGTCTAAACTTTAACTTCGGCAACCAGGCCATAGTAAAAGATTTATCCTTACAAGTCCCGAAAGGGAGCATATATGGTTTTTTAGGCCCGAATGGGGCTGGCAAAACAACCACTATAAAAATCCTGCTGAACCTGCTGAAGTCGCCATCCGATCAGGTTTTTATATTTGGCAAGGAAATAAACAATAATCGTATAGCGATTCTTAAACGCATAGGTGCTTTAGTAGAACAACCAGCCATTTATGGTCACTTAACAGGAAAAGAAAATCTGGTTAACCGTTGTATCTTGTTAGGCATTAAAAAATCAAAAGCTGATGAAATGCTGTCGCTGGTGGGCCTGGCAGAAGCAGCAAATAAAAAAGCCAACAAATATTCGTTAGGCATGAAACAAAGGCTTGGCATTGCGCAGGCACTAATTTCAGATCCGGAATTACTTCTATTGGATGAGCCTACCAATGGCTTAGATCCAAATGGGATTATCGAGATTCGGAACCTTATGATCGATTTAGCCACAAAACACCAAAAAACAATATTGGTTTCAAGCCACTTATTGGCAGAAATAGAAAGAACAGCAACCCATGTTGGCATTATAAATAAAGGCCAATTATTATTTCAGGGTACGATTGGAGAACTTCATTTATTGAGCAAACCCATGCTCGAAATCCAGGTTGACAATATTGAAAATGCAAGTGCCTTATTAGTAAAACAGGGATATGAAATCGTATCAAAAACCGATAAGATAATTACTATACCATTTGCTTCTTCGCAAAAAAGTGGAGAACTAAATACATTACTGATCCAAAATGGTTTTACGGTGAGCAGTCTTTATCAGCAACGAAAAGATCTCGAAAATTTATTCCTGGATATTACTAAAACCAATTAACATGCACGCTCTTTATATTTCCTTAGTATCAGAATTTTACAAATCCAGAAAAACCCTGGCCTTTTGGGCAGCTATATTATTACCCGTTATTATTTGCGGGTTAATCAGTTTTGGTTTTTATTCCGATGCAGAGAAAATTATCGCCAACCATTATCCTCCAATGCTCTTATGGGCTCATTACAGTGGCGCAGCACTCGGTGTAATGGGATTCTTAATAATGCCCTTCTATGTCATATTTATGGCCTTTTCGGTCAATAACATCGAACACAAGAACGACACCTGGAAAATGTTATTTGCCCAACCCTTAAATAAATTTTCAATTTATACTGCAAAATACCTGTATGCTATATTGTTAATATTTATCTGCCTGCTCTTATTTGCTACACTTACCTATGCCTTTGGCCATTTATTACAGGTATTGGTTCCTAAGTTTAATTTTAATCAATATAACCCACTAAATATTCTGATTAACTCCTACGTTAAATTATTTTTAGCTTCTCTAGGCATTTTATCCCTGCAGTTTATATTAAGTTTATTATGGAGCGATTTCCTTAAACCCATGGGTATTGGCTTTGTTGGCACCATCATGGGCATTATTACGGCAAACGTAGGCTGGAAATACGCTTACCTTATTCCCTATTCTTTGCCAACGCTGGCTTTAAGAATAACGAAAGTAAAAAAAGGTGCTGATCCGTTAGCTTTCCCTGGTTTTACGCAAGAAATATGGACAAGTTTGATTTATGCTTCGGTTCTTTTCATCATTGGTTATTTTATCGTAACCAAAAAGAGCATAAAGTAATCTCCCTTAAATCACCAACAGAATTCAAGAATAAATTAATTACACAAATAAAAACATACCTACAAAGAAAAGCCTGCTAATTTGACTTTAGTATCAAATAGCAGGCTTTGTTGTTTAGACTGAGAGGTTATATGTATCTTTTACTCTTATAGAGATAATATTTTTTCTTTGAATGCCCAGACAATTAATTGATAAGAATTTTTAAGATCGAGCTTTCTTACCATATTTCTTCGGTGGGTATTAACCGTGTGCTCGCTAATAAAAAGCATTGACCCAATTTCTTTACTATTGTAGCCCATTGATAACAGGTGTACAATTTCAACTTCCCTTTCGCTAATCGAACTATGATTTTCCTGCAATAGGATATTATTTATCATTTTGAGAGAATTTAGTGGTGAATGTTGCCAATAATCAAAGCTTTATTAAAAAAAAGACTTATTTTGACATAAGTCCAAAATGTTTGTTTTCATGGGATAGACAGTATTTATTTTTACAATTACAAATATTCAGCTGTTATTGCATACCAAAAATAGTGGTAGGGCGCAATTTGATGTTAATGCAAAACACCCTAAATTGAAGGGTATTTTTACGGTATTTTGGATTGTTAAATTCAATTATATATGTCAAAATATGATAAGGACATTTTCACTTTCAAATTCCTTAAAATGATTATTTAGGCACTAGGCTGTATGTATTCACCCGATAAGAGTTCCGGTATCTCTATTTTTAAAAAAAAGAGTTCTCAGCTTTGCGAACTATTTTTTTATCAATGTAACTTTTATAAGTTAAGACTTTACTAATTATATAGACTTAAATCAATTGTTTAGCGCCAAATAAACAAAAATGCATAATTTAGTTTCTTAATTTATCAATCAAATAATGTTCGAAAAAGACGCTAAAAACAGTACAACAAATACAATACCTGTAGGTATTGCCAGCCAAATGACGGCAGCTTTCCGCAAAAGCCAAAACGCAGAAAAAGGTACTTTTACCGAAGCAGCCTGGTTTCCTGCAGAACAAATTACTTCATTAACAAAAAAATTAGAAGAATTTGGAGGGGATGGCGTTAGAATATATTTTGGAAGGTATACTGATGATATCATTGATCAGATCAACAAACTTGAATATGGTGATAAAATCCCTGCTAATTATGCTGAAATGAACACATTACTTCTTGTGGTAACCAAAATAATTGATGGCAAGCCCCGAGTAGATTATTTTATAGATAATGACGATATCTATGGAGGACCTGTTCCGGCACCTACTGATCCTTATAACAGATCCTCACTATGTCCGCAAGTTTGTGATGACAAAAGCCCATTAATGTATGATTAAATAGATGACAGCGAAAACCGCCACGCATTTTGATATATTAAATAGCTTAAAATTTATTCTCCCAACCAGCAGTTCATATGCAGAACTGCTGTGCCTTATTTGTGCAATATACTTTTTAGCCAAGGACAAATCAACATTTTGGCTAATAACGATATGCTATATGGCCATAGTAATGTTGACCGAAATAGTTGGAAGGTATTTTGCTATAACCTATCATACGAATTTATGTGTTTACAATATTTATACAATATTTGAGGTTTCTTTCATCACTTATGGCTTTTTTACTTTTATAAAACAATACGCAAATATAAAGTACTGGTTAACTGCAGCGTATGTAGCAACAATCATAATATATACAATATTTACTCTTATGTATGGTATAAACATTTACAATGCTTTTACAATAAGTATAGCTTCTGTGGTTTTTGTAATCTATGGCCTATTATATTTTTATTTGTTGCTCAAAGACGAAAATTATATTGATTTAAAGTTTCACCCTGCATTTTGGTGGGTCGGCGGAACATTAATATTCTATTTTGGAAGTACACTTGCCAATTTTTTTGATGATATTATTCAGCAAAAATTCTTAGGAAAATATAACACCCGGGTAATAATCTATACAACACTAAATCTTTTTTTATATGGCTTTTGGGCCTATTCATTTATATGCAGAGCTCGTCAACGGAAAACATGTCCCTAATAATACTGGCATCATTTGTTTTTCTTTTGATGCCAATATTTCTACTACTTTATATCCGATTATACAACCGGCACAAAAAGAACCATTTTCTGGAAAAGCAGAATATGCAGCAAAAATTTGAGTCTGAAATGCTTCAAGCCAGGGTTGAAGTACAAGATCAAACGATGCAAAGTATAGCTACAGAATTACATGATAATGTTGGCCAGTTGCTCAGTCTTACCACACTCACCTTAAACTCTGTAAATTTAAACGATAAGGAAAAAGCCATAAAAAAAATTGATAATTCATTAACACTTGTTAATAAATCCATTAAAGAATTGAGGGAGCTGGCCAAGCTTTTACATGGAGAGCAACTGGTAGAAAATGGTATTGGCCATGCGATAGATCAGGAAATTAACTGGCTTAATAAGGCAGGAACGTATGAACTAAAAGTTAATAACCAATTGGTAGATCTGAGGATCACATCTCCTGATAAGGACCTGATCATTCTTCGTTTATTGCAGGAAATCATCAATAATATTATAAAACATGCTCAGGCAGAACGTATACAGATCGATTCTTATCTTGAGCATAATACTTTACATTTAAGGGTGGCCGAGAATGGTATAGGCTTTGACCCGGATATCGTTAAAACTAAAAAATCGGGAATGGGGCTTAATTCTATTTATAAAAGAATTGAGATGATCAATGGAAAATTAGCACTAAATTCGGCTCCTGGCGAAGGCACATCTATTTCAATTGAAATCCCCTACCCCTAATTATGCAGAACCAAAGTATCTCTATTGCAATTGTTGATGATCACACCCTTTTCCGCTCCGGACTAGCTAGTTTATTAGCAGAATTTGAAGATATAGAAGTCATGTTCGAAGCTATTAACGGAATCGATCTTCAAACTAAAATTAATCAGCACCCTGAAGTTCAGCTTATTTTAATGGATATTAACATGCCAGTAATGGATGGTTTTGCTGCCACCAAATGGGTTAAAGCCAACCATCCTAATATTCATATACTTGCACTAAGCATGCTTGAAGATGAAAAAGCAATAATTGGAATGCTCAAAGCTGGTGCCGGAGGTTATATGCTGAAAGAATCTACACCATCTGATTTATTAACGGCCATTAAAGTAACTGTAGACAAAGGGTTCTATGTAAATGAGCTTGTATCGGGCAGGCTTTTGGTGGCTTTAAAAGACAATAGTATTAAACCAACATTTTCTGAAAGAGAGCTTACGTTTCTGCAACATTGCAGTACTGAGCTTACCTATAAGGAAATTGCTGACCTCATGAATGTTAGCCCCCGCACAGTTGACAACTATAGGGAATCTCTTTTTGCCAAACTAAATATTAAGTCGCGCACCGGATTAGTGGTATATGGCATCAAAAACAACCTGATTATCATCTAGCCTAAAAATCACATAAATATCTGATTAACAATTAAATAAATGATAAAATTCTACAATTTTTTCGCAAAGAAAATTCCTTAAGTAGAAGAAAACTCGTACTGCATTTATTTTTCAAATAATTATTAAATAAAATTTGGACAACTAACTAATTAGTTTTAACTTTAGTTAAGGCAAAGCAATTTGCTATCATCCTTATTATTATTAACTATTATGGAAATTAAAGATTTAACCAAAGCCGAAGAGCAGATTATGCAGGTTTTATGGCAATTGGAGAAGGCATTCGTTAAAGAGGTTATTGATCAGCTCCCCCTCCCTAAACCGGCGTACAATACCGTATCAACCATTATTAGAATTTTAGAAACCAAAGGCTTTATTGGTCACGAAGCCTTCGGTAAGGCTCATCAGTATTATCCTTTAATCAGCAGAGAAGAGTACAAGCGCCATGCAACAGAAAAACTGTTAGGCAATTACTTCGAAAATTCGGTGGAGAGTATGTTTTCTTTCTTCGTTAAAGAAGAAAAACTGGACTTAAGTGATGTTGATGAAATTTTAAAAATGATTAACAAAATTAAACACAAGCCAAAATGAGTTTTGCCCACTACCTATTACAGGTGAACTTATACTTAATTGTTTTTTTCGGCTTTTACAAATTACTATTAGATAAGGAGACCTATTTCACTTTAAACCGTATTTATTTAGTGTCTGCAGGCGTTTTATCCCTATGTATACCATTTATCCGTTTAGAATGGCTTACGGAACAGAAAGCGGCGCAAAAGGTCTATACTTCAGTTAATTGGGAAGCTGTATTAGCACAAGCAACAATTGTAACAGAACGTAATACTGGTTTTAACTGGGCAAATGCATTCGTTTATATTTATTGCGCAGGGACTTTGTTCTTCTTAGGTAGATTGGTATTTAATTTATTAACAGTTAAAAAACTCATTACTATAAATAAGGCTGGTACAGCTTTCTCTTTTTTTGGCAAAAAAGTAATTGACCAGGAATTGCCACAAATGGATGTAATTGATATTCATGAAGAAGCACATATCAAACAATGGCACAGCGTAGATATTATATTTTTCGAAATTATAGGGATTATTACCTGGTTAAACCCGGTGATTTATCTTTACAAGAAAGCCATTAAAAATATCCACGAATTTTTAGCTGATGAACTTGCCGCCGAATTTCAAGGTGATAAAGCTGAATATGCCATGCTGTTATTAAGTAAGTCGTTTGGGATTTCACCAAATGCTTTAACAAATGGTTTCTTAAAAAAATCATTGATCAAAAAAAGAATTTTCATGCTTCATAAGGAACGATCTAAAAAGATAGCGATTGTGAAGTATGGAATCTTTATTCCGCTATTTGCCCTTCTCATTGTATTTTCATCTGCTACTGTTCGTAAAAATGAGAAATTGTTGTCCATTACCGATCAAATCCCGATGGATAAGCCGATTGAACTGGTTGAAAACATGGTTACAGCCCCCGAGAAGGTAAGTATAGCGCCTAAAATTTCGGTTGATGGCAAAACAGATCTAAACTGGAAAGGATTTTATAAGTTTCTAGGCCAGAATATCAAATATCCAACGACAGCCAATAGCAATCAGATTCAGGGAAATACCCAGATAAGGTTTAATTTAAAAGGCGGAAGGGTCACCAATGTTACATCAAATGTAGAACTAGGTGCTGGCTGTGACGAAGAAGTAATGAAAGCAATATTATCTTATAAAGGGTTTAAAACTGTAGCTGATGGCAAATATGCTTTAACCGTAAGTTTTAGAATTCCAGAATCTTCAAAAGGTTTTAAAAATAAGTTGTTACCTAAATCGGGTGAATATGTAAACCTGAACAAGATTAATATCATATCTGATTTTCCTAAAACTACTGAATCTGGAATCAGCAACATTAAAGCTGAAAATACTGACAAAATATATGACTTCGTTTCGATCGAGAAACAACCAGAATTTCCAGGCGGTATAACCAAGTTTTATAATTACCTGGGTGGCCGCATTAAGTATCCAAAGGAGGCTCAGGACAATAATGTTCAGGGTAGAGTTTTCCTCAGTTTTGTAGTTGAAAAGGATGGTTCATTAACAGATGTTCAAATTACAAGGGGTTTAGGCAGTGGTACCGACGAAGAAGCAATGAGAGTTATAAAAGAATCGCCAAAGTGGAACCCAGGCATCCAGAATGGTTTAGCTGTAAGAGTTAAATACAATATTAACGTGAATTTCAAACTCAGCGACCCTATACCTACAAAAGAGACTAAAACAAGTAGCATTCCCGGCGACCGGATCAGATTAAGGGAGGATACAAATCTTGACGCGCTAATCATTGTAGATGGCGTTAAATTATCAGATAACAGCCAGTTGAATACAATAAACCCAAACAGCATCGAATCAATAGAAGTGTTGAAAGATCAAACTGCAATGAATCTATATGGGCCAAAAGCACGGGGTGGTGTAATTTTAGTTACCAGCAAAGGTGCAAAAAGCAATATTTTCAGGCCACTTAAATCAAATGAGCTTTCGATAGATAAGAACACTAATTTTTTCGAACTCAGAAGAAAATTCTAATCAAATTCAATATGAAAAACGTAATCATATTTAGCATGCTGATGGGCTTTAGTTTAGCCGGTTTTGCTCAAAAGACAGATAGTATCAGAACGCCTAAAATTACGCTCTGTGGAGCATCAACATTAGGCACTGAACCTTTAATTGTAATAGATGGCAACAAACAGTATATAATAAGGGGCACAGCATCACTTAGCGATGTTGATCCCAATAACATTGAAGCTGTAAGCATTTTAAAAGATAGTTTAGCAACAGCGCGGTATGGTGCTGATGGTTTTGCAGGTGTAATAGAAGTTAAAACCAAAAATGGTTCTCTGAGTAATAATCATGAACTTAAAACGACTCCAATAAAAGTTGATGAATCTAATTTAAAAGGAAAAGTATCAGGATTTAGCGTACGTCCATTAATACCAAACATAGATACACCCAAAGAAGTAAGATACTTATTGAACAGAGATTTTGACCCTAAGGCAAAACCACTATATGTTGTTGATGGGAAGGAAGTTTCAGAAATAAAAAACCTGGATCAGAAATCTATTAAATCAATAGAAGTGCTAAAGGATTCGTCTGCTGTAACTTTACATGGTAATAAGGGCAAAAATGGAGTGGTAATTATTACCACCAAAAAACCAAAAGGAATTCCTGAGAAAAACTAAATAATCAACATTTTAACAAAAAACAATGGGAAAGCTAATCTTTTTAGCTCTGACGGGCATCGCCATCTGTTTTAATTTAGCAAAGGTGCAAAACAGTTCCAGCAAAGTTTATGATTTTGTCTCCGTTCAAAAGCAACCAGCATATCCGGGTGGAATTGAAAAATTCTATACTGTTTATTAGCCATGAGATTAATACCCTGAAGCGGCCAGGAAAAATAAAATTCAGGGCAAAGTTTTAAATTTGTCAAACCTCCCCAAACACAAAACCCCAGCAAAATTGCCGGGGTTTTATGTTTTCTCTCCTGTCTCGGAAGACTAAATTTATAAAAATTTTAATGTATATGCAAATATTACAAAATAAAATTTCCAAATACGCAAAAATTTAATATGCAAACATAGGATTATTACCACTTTCGCAAACTTTTGTTTCGAGGTGATTTTATTGTACACACTTTCGGTTTCCAAACCTGAAGTTTCGAATGTTTTCATAACAACAGGGAAATGTTAAATATGTATAGTTTTAATCAGCAATTTGCTGATAAACTACTAGCAATATTCATTGGCATATTTTAAACTAATAAGATAAGGAACATTTTAATACTGTGATAGCCACGAATTGGTAAAATAAAAAGCCCCCATAATATGGAGGCTTAAGAACCCGGCGATTAAACCAGGTACACAGTATATTTTTAAACCGTTTCTTCTGAAACGAATTTTGCCGAAGCGAAATCGCGGTTCATACGAGCGATGTTCTCTAAAGAAATTCCTTTAGGGCACTCGGCTTCGCAAGCACCAGTATTGGTACAGTTACCAAAACCTTCAGCATCCATTTGCGCAACCATGCTCTGCACCCTACGGTAACGCTCTGGCTGACCTTGAGGTAACAATGCCAACTGAGAGATCTTAGCTGATACGAATAACATTGCTGAAGCATTTTTACAAGTTGCCACACAAGCACCACAACCAATACAAGCTGCAGCTTCGAAAGCAGCATCTGCCTGCATTTTAGGAATTGGCAGGTTGTTCGCATCTTGCGCATTACCTGTGTTTACCGAAATAAAGCCACCAGCAGCAATAACCCTGTCAAATGCAGAACGATCTACAGTTAAATCTTTTACTACCGGAAAAGCCGCTGCTCTCCAGGGCTCAACAACGATGGTATCGCCATCTTTGAAAGAACGCATGTGCAACTGGCAGGTAGTCACCAGGTCTTTTGGTCCGTGCGGACGGCCGTTAATGAACATCGAACACATTCCGCAGATACCCTCACGGCAATCGTGATCAAATACAACCGGCTCTTCACCTTTGTTAATTAATTGTTCGTTTAATACATCGAACATCTCTAAGAAAGACATATCCGGTGAAATATCGGCCAATTTATAATCTACCAAAGCACCTTTGGTTTTGTTATTTTTTTGACGCCAAACTTTTAGCGTTAAGTTCATATTTCCTGTACTCATGATATTGAGGTTTTAAGTATCAAGTAGCGAGAGTCAAGTATCAAGTTTGGATTCAAGTCTTGATACTTGATACTAGCATCTTACTACTATTTATAACTTCTTTGTGCTACTTTAATATTTTCAAACTTCAATTCTTCTTTGTGAAGTTCGAAGTTTACACCTTCTTTAAATTCCCAGGCAGCTACGTAAGCATAGTTCTCATCATCACGTAAGGCTTCACCTTCTTCTGTCTGATACTCTTCACGGAAGTGACCACCACAACTTTCGTTACGGTTTAAAGCATCAATGCACATCAACTCGCCCAGTTCGATAAAATCAGCCACACGGCCTGCTTTTTCGAGTTCTGTATTTAACTCATCAGCTGTTCCAGGTACACGAACATCGCTCCAGAATTCAGCTCGTAATGCTCTGATTTCCTGAATTGCTTCATTTAAACCTTTTTCGTTACGGGCCATACCACATTTCTCCCACATGATGTGGCCTAAACGTTTGTGGAAATGATCTACCGACTTGGTTCCTTTAATATTGATCAGCGTATTTAAAATACCAACTGCTCTCTCTTCAGCCTCCACAAAAGCAGGGTGATCAGTAGGAATTGCCTTTACAGAAATCTCTTTTGATAAATAAGCTCCAATGGTGTATGGAAGAACGAAATAACCATCAGCCAAACCCTGCATCAAAGCAGATGCACCTAAACGGTTAGCACCATGATCTGAGAAGTTAGCCTCACCTGTACAATATAAACCAGGTACAGATGTCATTAAGTTATAATCAACCCATAAACCGCCCATAGTATAGTGAACTGCAGGATAAATACGCATTGGGGTTTCGTAAGGATTTTCACCGGTAATTTGTGCATACATATCGAACAGGTTACCATATTTTTCCTTAATTACCGCAGTGCCTAAGCGCATGCAAGTTTCTTTGTCTGGATTGTGGTTACCTGCTTTAGCAGCTTCGATTTTTCCGTAGCGTTCTGTATTTGCTTTAAAATCTAAATATACGGCCAATTTAGAAGCACCTACTCCATAACCGGCATCGCAACGCTCTTTAGCCGCACGGGAAGCCACATCACGTGGAACCAGGTTACCAAAAGCAGGATAACGACGCTCTAAATAATAATCTCTTTCATCTTCAGGAATTTCTGAAGCTTTACGGTTATCATCTTTCTTTTTAGGTACCCAGATACGTCCATCGTTACGTAATGATTCAGACATCAGGGTTAATTTAGATTGGTGATCGCCAGAAACCGGGATACAGGTCGGGTGGATCTGCGTGTAACAAGGATTTGCAAAGTAAGCACCTTGTTTGTGCGCTTTCCAGGCAGCTGTAACATTACTTCCCATGGCATTGGTAGAAAGATAGAATACGTTTCCGTAACCACCTGTTCCTAATACTACCGCATGACCAAAGTGACGTTCGATTTCTCCGGTAATTAAATTACGGGCAATAATACCGCGTGCTTTGCCATCAATTTTAACCACCTCAAGCATTTCATGGCGGGTATACATTTCTACTTTACCCATACCAATCTGGCGTTCTAAAGCAGAATATGCACCTAATAATAACTGCTGACCAGTTTGACCTGCAGCATAGAACGTACGCTGAACCTGTGTACCACCGAATGAACGGTTATCTAACAAGCCGCCATACTCACGTGCCAAAGGCACACCTTGTGCTACACACTGATCTATAATGTTGGCACTTACTTCAGCCAAACGATGCACATTGGCTTCGCGGGCACGGTAATCGCCACCTTTAATCGTATCGTAAAATAGGCGATAAACACTATCACCATCATTCTGATAGTTTTTTGCTGCATTAATACCACCTTGAGCGGCGATTGAGTGTGCTCTACGTGGTGAATCCTGAAAACAGAAACACTTTACTTTGTAACCCATCTCGGCCAAAGTAGCGGCTGCCGAAGCACCTGCTAAACCCGAACCTACAATAATTACCTCAATAGTTCTTTTGTTCGATGGGTTTACCAAAGGCACAGAAGACTTATATTTTGTCCATTTGCTGGTTAATTCGCCTTCTGGAATATTTGAATTAATATCTGACATATCTTTTGTGCTAAAAATTATTGAATAAGACCGAAATAAACTGCAATCGGCATGGCAGCGAAAAGGATCGAAATAATAATCGAATACCAAACGCCAACTCCTTTAATTATACCATTATATTTTGAGTGGTTCCATCCTAATGTTTGGAATGCCGAAGCAAAACCATGCAATAAGTGGTAGCATAAAGAAAACATAGCCAAAATATACACGGCAACCCTTACCGGATCCTGAAATTTTTCTTTCATTACCGCATAAAGATCTTCATGTCCGTTGGCATCAACCGTTGGGATGCCTGTAAAACGGGAAACTACCCAAAAATCTTTCAGGTGGACCACCAAAAAAATCAGCAAAAGCGTACCTAGCAGGCCCATAGAACGGCTGTACCATTTACTGTTTGCCTGACCATCGTTTACCGCATACTTAACCGGACGTGCTTTCTGATTTTGCAATGTTAAACGTAAAGCCTGAAAAATGTGTGCAAGCAAGCCAATAAATAACACAATCTCGCCAGCCCGGATAATCCAGTTGGTGGCCATAAAATGTGCGCCTACGTTAAATGTCAAACCACCGTCGCTAATAAAAATTAAAGCATTAATACCGCAGTGTACAATTAAAAAAAGTATCAGGAACAAACCTGTAATACCCATGATGAATTTCTTCCCTATTGATGAAGAAAATGCATTTCCGAAACCACTCATTTGATTAGGATTTATATCTAAATTTCTTGCAAAAGTATCTAATTATGAGTTTAATTTATAAACGATTATGACAAAACAGCGATAAATCATTTATTTAGAAACATTCTAAAGCATATTCTGAATTAATCGAAAGAATATGTGATTATTTAAGGTTTCGATTCTTAGTATTGGTTAAATGTGCGGCATGACCTAACGTTTTTAACCATTAAGGAATTAAGAGCATTAAGTTTGTGTACCAAGATTGTTAAGTTATCTATCTGGTAAAATACTGAAATATTCATTTACTATAGGTACAATGCTTTAGTAATATTTTCTGTAAAAAAATTAATCAATAATCCCTGCGGAGCATTAAGAAGTTTCATTAGGTTTGGAGTTGTACATGATGAACAGGTAGAATACTCGATATCGCTTTTATTTCTATTACAACACAATTATTACAAATAGATCCGGCCGTAAATCTAAATCTATTTCCAATTCATCATATACTACCGAAAGCACAAATTGTTGAGCAACAGTATATCCGTTTTTTTCAACTCATATTTTAAGCAGCGTTCGTATATACTTTCCAATAAACCTGGACCTAAGATTTTATGAACTTTAATTGCGAATCCTGTTATCTCATAGGATAACTGCGTAACCTCTTTTTTAGTCATTCCCTATTTAATTTAGTTGATACATGCTTTCCACGTTAAAATTTAAGCATGTATGATTAGGGGATGAATAAAATAAATTGATATTAAGAACTTATTCTAACACTAAAATAACAAATATCCTCTTAACTACCTTAATTTCTTAATGGTAAAAAAATTAGATAACAAGAAGACTTGACGTTCAAAAAATAATGGCATAAAAAAAGTCCCGATTTGCATCGGGACTTTTTACGATTTATGTGTTCGAGTTTTCTTAAGCTACTTTAACATTTACCGCGTTTAGGCCTTTTCTACCTTCTTCTACATCGTAGTTTACGGTATCATTCTCGCGAATGTTATCGATCAAGCCTGAAGCATGAACAAAAATTTCGGCATCGCCATTAGATGGAGTGATAAATCCGAAACCTTTAGTTTCATTAAAAAATTTTACTGTTCCTTGTTGCATTATATTGTATTTTAATTTGAACCAAAGATAGGGTTAAATACCTATAAATCAATTTTTTATTTTTTTTACTGTATAGTATAGACTAAATACATTGACTATTTGCCTTTTAAGCCCTATTAAGGGCCCAATTTAATCCATTAACTTTTAACTTATCACCCTGTTTTGTTCACAAAATATGTTCAAAACAGGCTTTCCCGCATCGCTTTTCTGCGTGAAAAACATAAATAAAAAAGAACTACTTTCTCCCAACTGTTCATAATGATGAATAACATCGAAAATTTATAACCAAGAGTCAATCTGGAGCAAGCTAAGCGTAAATTTAAATATAAACTAAACTTTCGCGCCGCTCATCATTTACCGTCAGGTTTTCTGTAATTTTTACAACTAACGTTTCATGGTTTTTAGCACTATAGCTCAGGATTAGCAAATCACCAACGATTTCGTGTAAAATTAAATCCTGACTTGTATAGGTGATCGAGACTATGTGCGCTGCTTTATTTAACAGATCAGAATCATAAATATGTAATTCGGCGCAATCAAAAAGGACTGGATGATCTTCCAGGTCATTTAAAACAGGTATCTTATGTTCTAACGCCGCAATACTGTTCATTACTGAATACTGAAGTTTTTGATTTAACGTGTTTGCCTTTTCATTCGCTTGTTGCATCTGAGAAAAGGTATGCAGGTGTTGATCTAGGCTATATATTTTGGAGCTTTTTTGAAATTCTTTGTAAGTATCGTGAAATATCCGTCTTTCAAAATCCGTTCTGCACATGAAATTGAAATATTGTTTTATGCTGAGGTTAATGTTAGCTAAAGCCATAATATTCGGTTTTTGTTGCTGATTCAAATATGGAACAATAAAAAAATAATTTATAGAGTATCGGTAAAGGTTGATTATCAATCTGTAAATAGCGAAACTAAATCTTGATTATGAAAAACGGATGAATATTGGTTTGCGTATAAGAAAGGGAGGTAGCTGGCAAAGATTTAAGGTATTTTAACAAATAGACCTGTAGATAAGTAAATTTAAAAAAGGCCTTCGACTATGCTAACTAGAACAGGCTCCAATAAAATGGTAGTCATCTCGACTGTAGCGCAACGAAATGGAGAGATCTATTTAGTTGGATTATCGGAATGATAATTCGTTGATCGAATCTCACTCCAAGATCCTTCACTGCATTCATGATGACAAAATAATCTGTTTATCCTCAGCAAAAAATATATGGTGCAATGGTCTGTGGGACACAGCCCATGGATCACCTCAATTCATTTTTTTTAAAACAGTTTAATTTACATCAGGTTATTACTATACAAAACATTTATAACCAAAATAATTACCGATATGGAAACGAGAAACAACCATGGTTTGATCCAGGCTTTATTGGATTGCGCTTTAGCATGCGAACATTGTGCATCATCTTGTTTAAAAGAGGAAGATATCAACATGATGATCGATTGTATTAAACTCGACAGGGACTGTGCGGATATCTGTACCCAGGCGGCCAGGTTACTACAGAGGGATTCGGTTATTGCCCACCAGTATTTGTTGCTTTGCGAGGAAATATGCAGGCTTTGTGCGGAGGAATGTGGCAAACATGATCATGAACACTGCAGACAATGTGCGGTGGCTTGCGAAGAATGTGCAGAAGCCTGCCATGCTAACTACGAACCTATAAAACAAGACTAAACAAAAAGGCTTCCCAAGTTAAAAACCCGGGAAGCCTTTTAAACTATTTATTACAATTAATTATTGTGCAGGGAAGCTGTAGTTATATGAACCTTGCTCACCAACACCAGAAATACTAACCATATTGTTTCTGCCTAATGGCAATGCTTTTTGAACATCAGCCACAGAATTTACCGGTTGTCCATTTACTTTGGTGATAATTAAACCTTTTTCTACCCCAATATTATCGAAAGCTTTTCCAGTTGTAACTGATGTTACAACTACACCACTGTTAATGCCATATTTCGATTTTTGCGCTTGAGTAGCAGGAGCGAAAGTTGCACCTAATTTACTTACTTCGGCACCTTTACTTGCATTATTATTTGCAGTTAAACCTACACTGGCTTCGCCTTTAAGGGTAACAGTATAGTCTTTCAAGGCACCATCACGCAATACTGTTAATTTAACTTTATCACCAGGGTTTAAACGGCCAACTCTTTCCTGAAGATCAGGTGAATCATTGATTACCACACCATCAACTTTTTTGATGACGTCGCCTGATTTGATACCCGCTGCAGCAGCACCGCCACCAGCAACTACATCATTCACATATAAACCACTGATTTCGTTTGTTTTAATACCTTCTGGTTTTTCTTCACCACTTAGTGGCACGAAGTTAACACCGATATAACCACGTTTAACCGAACCATATTTCATAAAATCGTCAACAATTTTACGGGCCAGGTTAACTGGAATTGCAAATCCATAGCCTTGGTTATAACCGCTTTGTGATGCAATTGCTGAGTTAATGCCTACCAATTCACCATTTGCATTTACAAGGGCACCACCGCTGTTACCAGGGTTAATGGCGGCATCTGTTTGAATAAATGATTCGATACTGGTATTTGCCGGACGATCTGGTCTTTTACCAGTGCGTTGGTATTCGCGGTATTCTTCTTCAGTAATCTCATTGCCTTGTTGCTCGCGACCGATAATACCGATGCTACGGTTTTTAGCGCTTACAATACCCGCAGTTACTGTAGTATTTAAATCTAAAGGGAAACCGACAGCTAATACCCACTCTCCTACCTGCACATTATCAGAGTTACCCATTTTTACCACAGGTAAATTAGTTGCATTTACTTTAATTAAAGCTAAATCTGTATTCGGATCACGACCGATTACTTTTGCCTCAACCTTACGTCTATCTGTTAACACCACTTCAACTTTCTCCGCATTTTCTACTACGTGGTTGTTGGTAACGATATAACCATCCTGACTGATAATTACACCAGAACCTGATGCTGCCCTTGGCTGACGTTGCATCTGGCGGCCACCGCCACCGAAGAAATCTTCCATCATATCAAATGGAGAGGAGTTTCTGCCTCCGCCACTCTGCGCAGCATAGGTTGTTTTAATATGGACTACACCCGGCGCCACTGCTGCTGCCGCCTGAGTAAAATCTGCAGTACCCGCTGATGATACTTTCAGTGGATTATTGGCGAAATACAAATTCTGTTTTTCAGTAATGGTACTGCCAGTTTGGTTACGCTCAAATAGTTTGTAACCTCCAATTGCTGCTGCCCCACCTATAAAAGCAGCTAACACGGTAATTCCTAATATTTTTTTCATCTGTTTGTAAATTGTTTTTTAATGGTCATGAAGCTATTATAAGCATACTTACTTTTAAAATTGGTTAGCTTTTAATGGTTTCATCTGTTAATTATGTTTTTAAAGCCATGATTTATAATAAGCCGTTTGCTAGCTAATTGTTTAGCCTATCATACTTCATTTGTTAAATGTTATTGTTTGCGGGAGCATTTTTCATTTTGATTTAAGCAGGATGCTCCAGCAGTTTTTATCTGCTCAAATTTTCTTTAGTAAGTTTATTCAAATTTAATACCATATAAACGATATTTGTATCCTCAAAGCACTTAGTTTTGTGTTAAAAAATGTTAAATTAAAAAACACAATCCACTTATTACCTTTTTCAACTCAAATATTGCATTAAAAAATGAAGCTTTAATGAAAATTAATTTTTATAAATATCAGGGCGCAGGCAACGATTTCATTTTGATAGATCACACCACAAGTCCGTTAAAAAATATTGACAATCAACTAGTTGAGCAATTGTGCCACAGAAGATTTGGCATTGGTGCCGACGGATTAATGTTCATTACAAAGCATGAGGATTACGATTTTGAGATGCATTATTTTAATGCCGATGGCAAGTTAGGTAGTATGTGCGGAAATGGTGGCAGGTGTATCGTGGCTTTTGCCAAACAACTCGGCATTATTGATCGCGAAACCAACTTTTTGGCAGTAGATGGTCCGCACTATGCCAGAATTTCAGAAAATGGAGAATGGGTTGATTTACAAATGATTGATGTTGATGCCATTACCAAAGATGGAGAAGCCTATGTATTGAATACTGGTTCGCCACATTACGTTTCTCTGCAAAGTGATTTAAAAGATTTTAATGTTTTTACCGAAGGAAAAAGTATTCGTTATAATGCAACTTATGCAGAAAAAGGTATAAATGTAAACTTTGTTGAAGATAAAAGTGATCATTTATTTGTGCGCACTTACGAACGCGGTGTTGAAGATGAAACTTATGCTTGTGGCACAGGGGTAACAGCAGTTGCCATGGCTATGGCAAAACATAAAAACCAAACCGGCCATATTAAAACTGATATTAAGGTTTTGGGCGGTGATATTAAAATAGAATTCGACTACGACGGGAAAGCATTTACCAATGTATTTTTGTGTGGCCCGGCCAAATTGGTTTTTGAAGGAGAAGTAGACTAGTTTTGTTTATAAACCTCGCATGTTTTTGAGACCCGCGAGGTTGAGTCGTGATCCAAATATCTCGTGTAAAACATACACCACCAACGCGTTTTGTTTGTTAAAACAAACACGGTTAATTGTCTAAAAACTGCCTCACAATAAGTAATTTTAACACCATTTAACATCTGTCTCAAGATATTTACACATTCATTTCTGACTAAAAACAACGCTCAAAAAGCTAAAAAACAACGTTTTAACCCAAAAAAACTGCATTTTAAAATCAAAAATAAATCAATCGATTGATTAAATGACAGAATTTGGACAGATTTATTTTTTGTTAGGCTCTATTTTTGGACAATTATTTGCGAAAATCGAAATCCTAAATTTTGACGACGCTCTTAATTCCGGAAATTCAAATTTATACACACACAGAAATAGTCCATGAGAAAAGTAACAACTCTCTTTTTTAGCATGAGCATGGGTATGCTCCTGGCATCCTGCGGAAACAACGATGCTGCTAAAAAAGCCGCAGCTGCAGCAGCAGCTGGTCCACAAGCTTACCCGGTTTTTACCGTAAATACACAAAACACCACTTTAGATTCTGATTATCCGGCAACGATTGAAGGGATCCAAAATATCGACATCCGCCCAAAGGTTGACGGCTTTATCGAAAAGATTTTTGTAGATGAGGGTGCCGTGGTTAAAAAGGGTCAGTTACTTTTCACCATTAATGCGCCACAATACGAACAACAAGTACGTACAGCAAGAGCGGCGATCAGTAGTGCCGAAGCCGATGTTAATGCAGCCCAGTTAACAGTAAATAAAACCAGGCCTTTGGTAGAAAAAGACATTATCAGCAAGTACGACCTTGATGCTGCTCAATTAACACTCCAAAGCAGAAAAGCAGCATTGGCACAGGCAAAAGCCGAATTGGTAAATGCACAGGTTAACTTAGGTTATACTTCAGTTAAAAGCCCTGTTGATGGTGTGGTTGGCAGTATTCCTTTCAGAAATGGAAGTCTGGTAAGCAGTACCAGTACGCAGCCATTAACAACAGTTTCTAACACTTCAAAGGTTTATGCTTACTTCTCTTTAAATGAGAAACAGCTTTTAGATTTTTCTAAAACTTATAAAGGAAATACTTTGGCGCAGCAGATGAAAAACATCCCGGCGGTAAGTTTGGTACTGGCCGATGGAACAATTTATGCACAAAATGGTAAAATAGAATCCATCAACGGACAGATTAACACCAGCACAGGTTCTGCAAGTTTAAGAGCAACCTTCCCCAACCCAACTTCTTTATTAAAAAATGGAGCAAGTGCTTCTGTAAGGATTCCTCAGCATATTGACAATGCAATTTTAATTCCCCAAAAATCTACCATCGATTTACAGGGAAAAAAATTCGTTTATGTTCTGGGCGATTCTGCTAAAACCATTAGTACCGAAATCGAGATTATGGATTTGGCCAAAGGCAAGTTCTATGTCGTAACGAAAGGGCTTAAAGCTGGAGATAAAGTTGTTTTGGAAGGTTTTCAATCATTAAAAGACGGAACGAAAATTAAACCTGAAGAAAAAAATGCTGATTCAGTTTATGCTGATATCAAGAAATAACAATATCATGTTGCCAATCACACTATTGCAGTGTAATCAATATTAATTATGTTTAAGAAATTTATAGAAAGACCGGTTTTATCAACGGTTATATCCATCATCATCGTTATACTCGGTGTTTTAGGTTTAGCTACGTTGCCGGTTTCACAATATCCGGAAATTGCCCCGCCCACGGTGCAGGTTTCTACTTCATACCAGGGTGCCAATGCCGACGTGGTGATGAATAGCGTTGTTGTTCCGCTGGAAGAGCAAATAAACGGTGTGGAAGACATGACCTACATGACTTCTACCGCCAGTAATGATGGTACCGCGACCATTACCGTAAACTTTAAGCTGGGAACCAACCCCGATCTTGCAGCCGTAAACGTACAGAACAGGGTTGCACGTGCGACCAGTTTATTACCTGCAGAGGTTACCAAATCGGGGGTAATTACAGCTAAAAGACAGGCGAGTAACGTATTGATCTTTGGTTTATATAGCGACGATCCTTCTTACGATCAGAAATTTTTGCAGAACTATGCAAACATCAACATCATCCCTCAGATTAAACGTATCAATGGTGTGGGTGATGCGAGTGCATTCGGAACATTGGATTATACCATGCGTATCTGGCTAAAACCTGATGTGATGGCAACCTACGGACTGGTTCCTAACGATATTAACGTTGCCCTGGCCGATCAGAATGTGGAGGCCGCTCCGGGTCAGTTCGGAGAGCTTGGCGATCAGGCATTTCAATATACCTTAAAATATACGGGTAGGTTAAAAGATGAGGCCCAGTTTGGCAACATTATTATCCGCACTACCGATAACGGTCAGATTCTCCGTTTAAAAGATATTGCAAGGATAGAATTAGGTGCACAGAGTTATGCCAGTTCGGTTAAATTTAACGGAAAACAAGCTTTGGGTATCGCCATTAACCAAACAGCAGGTTCAAATGCAAAAGAGGTAATCGAAAATTCCATCAAAACCCTTGATGAAGCTCAAAAATCTTTTCCAAAAGGGGTGCATTACTCAACTTTGGTTAACGTAAACGACTTTTTGGATGCATCGATAGAAAAAGTGCTTCACACCTTGATCGAAGCATTTATTTTGGTGTTCCTTGTAGTGTTCATCTTCTTACAGGATTTCCGATCAACCTTAATTCCGGCGATTAGTGTACCGGTGGCAATTATCGGAACGTTCTTTTTCCTGAGTTTATTTGGATTTACCATCAACTTACTAACCTTATTTGCCCTCGTGCTTGCCATTGGTATTGTGGTGGATGATGCGATTGTGGTAGTAGAGGCCGTGCACGCCAAGCTGGATGAAGGTTATACCGATGCCAGAAAGGCAACCATAGATGCGATGGACGATATTAGTGGAGCGATTATTTCAATCACTTTGGTAATGGCTGCCGTATTTATCCCGGTGAGTTTTATCTCCGGATCTTCAGGTGTATTTTACAAACAATTTGGTTTAACACTGGCCATTTCCATTATCTTATCGGCCATTAACGCCTTAACATTAAGTCCGGCATTATGTGCTTTGTTCTTAAAACCGCATAAAGAAGAGCACAAAAAATCTAAAAACTTTTTAAACCGTTTTTACGATGCTTTTAATACTTCTTTCGATGCCGTAACCGGAAAATATAAAAAATCAGTAGGCTTCCTGTCCAGAAAAAAATGGATCGTTGGATTGGCTATCGCTTTCTTCGCAGTAGTATTGGTTTGGACGATGAATACCACACCAAAAGGTTTCGTACCAAATGAGGATTTGGGAACCATTATGAGTGATATCTCATTACCAGCAGGAACTTCGCAAGAGGAAACCAATATTGTAATTGCAAAGATTGATAGTATTGCACACAAAATACCTGAAATTAAAAACACTTTAAGGGTGGTGGGCCGTAGTATGATTAGTGGTTCGGGCAGTTCGTATGGTATGGTAATTTCGCGATTAACCCCATGGGATGAACGTAAAGGCCGGGATGTAAAAACCATAATTGGCGAACTGTTTGCAAAAACAGCAGGTATTAAAGGTGCCAAGATTATTTTCTTTGCTCCGCCAACTATCCAGGGTTTTGGTACCAGTGGCGGTTTTGAGTTCCAGTTGCAGGATAAAACTGGTGGAGATATTAAAAAATTCAACGAAGTTGGAAATGGATTTTTAGCAGCTTTGAGTAAACGTCCTGAGATCCAATATGCTTCTACCTCTTTTAACCCAAATTTCCCTCAGTACCAGATTGATGTAAATGTGGCAAAGGTTAAACAGGCCGGCCTGAATGTTAGTGATGTTTTAGGTGTAATGCAGGGTTATTATGGCGGTGTTTATGCTTCAAACTTTAACAAATTTGGTAAACAGTTTAGGGTAATGTTCCAGGCAGATGCGCAGTACCGTGCAAACGAACAAACTTTAACCCGTATTTTTGTTAGAAATTCTGCAGGGCAAATGGCTCCGGTATCAGAGTTTATTACTTTGACCAAAGTGTATGGACCACAGGCCATTTCACGTTTCAACTTGTTTACTTCAATTTCGGTAACCGGTAACCCAAATGCAGGTTATAGCTCAGGTGATGCTTTAAAGGCTGTTCAGGAAGAGGCTGCTAAAAATCTTCCGGCAGGATATGGCTATGAATTTTCTGGTTTATCACGTGAGGAGATGGCCGGCGGAAGTCAAACGGTCTTCATTTTCTTACTTTGCGTAATTTTTGTTTATTTCTTGCTCGCCGCACAATACGAAAGTTATATTTTACCATTAGCTGTTTTATTCTCTTTACCGGTTGGTTTAGCAGGTGTATTCGTTTTTGATAAAATTTTCGGGGTAGATAATAACATTTACACGCAGATTACCCTGATCATGCTTGTGGGACTACTCGCCAAAAACGCCATTTTGATTGTTGAATATGCGGTAGATAGAAGAAGAAAAGGAATGAGCATAGCCAACGCCGCAATTGATGGTGCAACAGCACGTTTACGTCCTATTTTGATGACTTCATTTGCCTTTATCTTAGGATTATTGCCACTGATGCTATCATCAGGTGTGGGTGCCGCGGGTAATACCTCAATTGGTACAGGTGCTGTTGGCGGTATGTTGATCGGAACAATTTTCGGGGTTTTCGTAATTCCGGCTCTGTTTATCATATTCCAATCCTTACAAGAGCGCATCAGTAATAAATCGCCTTTTAACGAAGGTATTGACCATGAACAAACGCCAGAGGAATATGAATTGGCTACTGCGAACAGCAAACATTAATATTAAGAAAATGAATTTTAAATATAAGCATTCCATTTTAACCGGTTTAGCCATTGTTACCCTGAGTGCCTGCGTAACTAAAAAATACGAACGCCCTCAGGTAACTAGTGAGGGTTTATACCGGGATAATAGCACAACAGATACCACTACGATGGCTGATCTGCAGTGGAAAACATTATTTTCGGATACCACGTTACAATCGCTGATCCAACAAGGGATAAATGAAAATTTGGACCTGAAACAGGCCATTGAGCGTATTAAAATTGCCGAAGCAACACTCATACAGAGTCGTGGAGCATTATTGCCAAGCTTACAGGCGGATGTAAATGTAACGGATAATAAACAATCGCAGGCCTCCTTAAACTTTCCTCCCGGGATTAACATTAATTTAGAAACCCAAACCTATAAAGCGCAACTTAGCACCAGTTGGGAAGCCGATATATGGGGGAAATTAACGAGTGCAAAACGTGGCGCTTATGCAACTTTATTACAAAGTGATGCAGCGAAAAGAGCTGTCCAAACGCAATTAATTGCCACAATTGCCAACAATTATTATACTTTATTAGCGCTCGACAAACAATTGTCCATTACAGAGGAAACCATTAAGGTACGCTCAAAAGATGTGGAAACCATGCGTGAGTTGAAGCAGGGAGCGGTGGTTAATGGCGCAGCAGTTGTACAGAGTGAAGCCAATTTATATGCAGCCCAGGTAACCTTACCTGATTTAAAAAGAAGCATTAAAGAAGCTGAAAATGCACTGAGTGTTTTGGTTGCCAAAGCGCCAAATGCAATTAACCGTACGACTTTAGATCAGCAGACCCCTTATGCGAATTTACAGACCGGTGTTTCTGCACAATTGTTAAAAAACCGTCCGGATGTGATTGCCGCTGAATTTGGTTTCAGATCGGCTTTTGAAAACACAAACGTAGCAAAAGCTTATTTTTATCCAGCTTTAACCATCACCGCAGCGGGTGGATTATCAAGCTTACAATTACAGGATTTCTTCAGCAAATCTATCTTCTACAATTTAGTGGGAGGTTTAACGCAGCCAATTTTTGCAAGGGGAGCAAACAAAGCCCGCCTAAAAACAGCTGAAGCCAATCAACAGATTGCTTTTTACAACTTTCAACAAACACTGTTAACTGGCGGACAGGAAGTATCAAATGCATTATATGCTTACCAAACGGCTGCAGAAAAAGAGGAAACAAGGGCAAAACAAATCGCCTCATTAACCAAAGCAGTAGATTTTACCAAAGAATTATTGCGCTATAGCTCTGCAACAAACTACACTGACGTGTTAACTTCAGAACAAAGTTTGTTAACAGCTCAATTAAGTGGGATTAATGATCGATTACAAAAATTACAGTCCGTAGTAAATCTATACCGTGCATTAGGCGGTGGCTGGAAATAAATCATATTAACATACATTAAGGTAAGGCATTCTGAATTCAGGATGCCTTTTTTCATTCCATTCCACGGCCTGTGTCTCTACAAGTCATTGCGTTGCTTTTTGCCAAGGAGGCAGGGATAACACGGAGGATTTTTAGTCTGTCATCCTGAGCATAGCGAAGGATCTTTAAAATGAGATGCGCTCTTGCAAATCGTTAAAAACGCATAATTATTAAGAGGCTACCTCATAAATAATAGAATTGCCATCCTGAGGGTTAATTAATTTTTTAAAATCAATATGAGTGACGTATAATTGTCTTCTCTTGTCCCAGGGCTCGGTCTTGCCTCGGCTCGCCGACTCCGAAGGGCTCTTTCTTTTTGGCATTAAGAAGAAACAAAAACTGCCGGCTTAAAATTTTTCTTTCGAAGCTAGTTGGTTGGCTTAAGCAGTGCAACCCTAAAAATTTGTTAGGCCGGATTTAAGTAGAACGGAGATATTGTACTATGGCCTAGCTGGGCGCAAATAATAAAGTAATTAAAGGGTAGCTTATCAAATGACCTGTTTTAAATGTTTTACAAGGCATTTAGATACTTCGTCAAGCTTAGTACAGGCTAAGCTCAACGTGACAAATTCGATTAAATTCCAATTTATAATACAGCCTCCAGCGAAAAGTCGAGATGACGACTATTCTATTGGAGTCTTTCTATATTAACACAACAAAAGATCTATAAAACCAGATTAATACGATAGATTCCCAATGCCATGTTTTCTGTGTCTGCCTCGGTGAGCTCGATGGTAAAAAACCAAGGCAACTCATTTTCAGAAAAATAATGTAGGTTTGTGAACTAAAACCCTAGCCACTAAACTTTTATTTGTATTTTGGCTGTACCAAACATTTTTATGCGTCTCTCAAAACTGCTGGCCCTATTTATGGGCTTATTTTTCATTAATAATGTTTACGCTCAAACTTACGTGGTTACCAGTAATGCCGATAGCGGCACTGGAACATTAAGGGAGGGATTAACACAAGCGGCTATAGCTAATAGGATCACTACTTTTACCATCAATTTTAATTTACCCGGCAATCCAAGCGATAATGCGAACCGCACCATTAGATTACGTTCGGCATTGCCTGTGGTTTCTTCAAATGTAGTAATTGATGGCACCTCACAGGCAGCATGGCCCGCTCTAGGTGTCTCCGGAGCAAAAGTAATATTGGAACCAGAATACCCTAATTCTACATTTTCAGGATTGATCATCGGCCAGTCGTCAACCACTCAAACCCAAACAACAGGGGTTGAAGTTTATGGTTTGTATATCAGGAATTTTGCTGCCATCAATAATTTACAAAATGTAAATATGGCTCAGGGCTCGGGAATTGTAATCGATTATCGTGCAAATAATATTACTATCGGTGCTCCAAATAAAGGAAATGTTATTGGAGGTAACATTAATGGTATTATTGTTCAGAACAGCTATTATTTTACCACAATCACCGCCACAAAAATTAAGATCCAATCGAACTTAATCGGGGTGATATATGATGGAATAACCCCAAACACGAATGTTTATGGTATCTCTGCCAATTTATACGATAGTGCTTTAGATGTTGGGGGTGATAATACCGGCGAAGGCAACGTAATTGCTGCAAACCGGATTAATTTAGATATCACCCGATCTTCGTACTCCACTAACGCAAGGTTTGATATCAACGTGATCAATAATAAAATCGGGGTAGATTATACTGGTAAAAAAGACTTCCATGAATTACCGATATTTCTTTCTTCTTCCGCTTTAGAAATTGCAGGGTTAAAAGTTAATGCAGTAAATACGGCACTTTATGTGCGCAACAATATTATCGGAGGGAACAGAACTACAGGCGTTTCGGTAACCAATTCAGACTTTATTTTAACAGGCAATGCTATCGGAACAGATGCCGCAGGAACTGTAGTAATGGGCAATGGCATCGGTATTAAAATAGAAACGGGTGCAGGTGGAACCATCGGTGGCGCAACACCTGCCGAAGCAAACATAATTGCCAATAACAGCTTTGGGGTTGAAACTGTATCTTCAAAACCTGTAAAAATTACAAGGAATAGTTTCTTTTGTAACAGGACGTTTGGAATCGGAAAAACCTTAACTATTCTTCAGCCTTATATTCAGATCCTTAAGAAAAGGAATGACTACGTTTCTGGCAGGGCTACTCCCAATTCTGAAGTAGAACTGTTTTATACTGTAAACTGTCAGGGTATCTGCGAGGGTAAAACCCATATTGCCACAGTACAGGCTGGTAGTGACGGTCGTTGGGAATATAACGGAACCCTTACCGGAATGGTTACCGCAACGGCCAGTTTATTAAATGCCACTACTTCTCCATTTTCAACCACCGAGCTTTTGGCAAATGAAGCCATAGTTGAACCTGTAACCTGTAATGCCAATGGATCAATCACTATCCCGGAGCCACGTGAAGGTTTTACTTTTACCTGGGTAAAGATAGAAACTGATGGCAGCAGGGTACCTAAAGGAAATACACAAAGTATCACTAATTTAGAGGTTGGAACTTATGAAGTAACTGTTGACGATGGCTGTAAAGCGTTTCCTTCGGTGTTTATCATTAAAGATCAAAAATTAACCAAACCCAATATTCAGCCAGTATTTCCAATATGCGGACAAACCTCTTTTACATTTAATGCAGAAGTTTTAAGGGGAAAAGGTGTGTTAAAATATGAATGGATAAATACCGCAACAAATGCTGTGGTAAGCAGAAGCAACCCCGCTAGTTTGCCAGAAGGCACTTACCTCGTTAAAGTATCGGATGAAGCAAACTGCTCGCTGGATTCAGATCCGATTACGGTTAAAAGAAAACCAAAAATTATCATCACCAGTACTACATCACCTAAACACGCAACTTGTGGCAGCCAAAATGGTGCAATAAAGGATTTAAAATTTACCGACTTCACTGGAACAATTACTTATAAATGGTATAAACCAGATCTTCTTACCGGCGCTTTAGGTGATGTAATTGCGACCACCGCCGACCTCGAAAATGTTGAAGGTGGTAATTATACCATTGTAGTAACCGATCAGGGTGAATGTGGATCTACTTCTGCTTCTTATTTTATCATTACTGATAATACCATCCAGATCAGCGATGCTTCGATCAGAAAAAATGAAACCTGTAACAGCAGCAATGGCGCCATAGGTGGAATCTCACTGACTGATGCTGATGGTTACGAATGGATCGGACTCGATGGGATTACCATTAAAAAAGGTACTTACTCCGCAGGAACTTCTTTATTAATTGAAAACCTAAAAGCTGGTTCTTACAGGCTTTGGGCAAGCAACAGCAAGTCAACCTGCCCACGGGTTCCACGAGATTTTGTAGTAACCGCAACACCACTTCCGGTTTATAACTTTTCGCACCGCGAATCGCCAACAACCTGTGGATTAATTAATGGAACCATTGATCTGGATTTTAGCTCAGCCCTTCCTTATCGGTATGAATGGAAAGATCAGGCAGGCAACATTGTTTTAAGCACAAAAACAACCACTTCCATTTCCCTTAAAAATTTACCTGGTGGCACTTATACCATGTACGCCTACGATATTAATAACTGTAGCCCGGTTATTATGGGGCCTTACACCATAGAGGTAACTCCGCTGCTTACCATTGTACCTAAAACCGGAACAACGGTAAAAGATGGCTGTACCCTGCAAAGAGGTTCGGTTACCGGCGTTGAGGTAATTGGCGGTGTACCGGGTTATACTTTTAGATGGTTAAACGAGACTGGCGAAGCTGTTCAGTTTACACAAGATTTAACCAAAATTGGTGCCGGAACATATCGATTGGAAGTTAAAGACAAAACAACCTGCGGTTACGCCATCAGCGAGCCGTTTACCATTGTTGATGAGCCATTTAAAATCCTCACTCCTGTTATTAATGATCTCCGTGTTTGTTATGTTTCTGATATTGTGCTGCCTGTAATCGCTCCGGAAGAAGGCACCTATCAGTTATTCGAAAAACTTGATGATACCAAGCCATTTTTAGAAAGTACCATAGGTGTATTTAAATTTAAAGTGGCGAAAACGGCCGATTATTATGTACGGAGAAAACTTGGAGCCTGTACCAGTGAGTTTATCAAAGTGCATGTAGAAGTAACGCACGATAACCTGGAAATTACCAACACCATGACACCAAATGGCGATGGCATGAACGACGTTTGGCAGGTTCGCGGATTACCCGATTTTAAAGGGATCAACATCAAAGTTTATACCCGCGGCGGTCAGCTGGTGTACGAATCTATCGGCAATTACAACAAGCCATTTGATGGCCGCTTCAGGGATAAGGAATTACCAGCGGGGGTTTATTATTATGTTATTGATCTCCGGGCCGAATGCAAACCACTAGGCGGCAGTATTACACTTTTACGTTAAAACTGCCTGCTTGGGCAGGCTACCTGATAACGGTTGTTTAATAAAATACCCAATACAATTTCGTGGGTCCCGTTATTTACCGAGCGTAACCCTGAAGTATTTACATCATACGAATAACTCAGGTTTACCAGCGAGGCTACATTAAACCCTGCCAGAAGCGAGAAAGAATCATTGTTTCTGAAACTGGTTCCTACCCAGAATTTATCTTTATAGGCAAATTTCAGGTTGGCATCAAACGCAGCAGGAGCATTAGCCCAATAGGTAATCAATGCCGATGGAATCATGGCAATATCCTCATCCAGGAATATTTTGTAACCAGCAGTACCATAAAAAGTAGCTGCCTGATAAGCATCAATCTTGATTTTATTGCCAACAACACTGCTTTTACTACCAATAAGCTGTTTCGCCGAAACACCTGCAAAAAACCTGGGACTATACAACCAAACACCAGCGCCAACATCAGGCCTGATTTTATTGTTGTAATCGGCAGAAAATAACGGATCGCCCGATTCATCAGCAACAATTCCACGTACATCAACATTGATCGATTTAAACCCTGCAGATAAACCCAGCGATAAATTGATTTCATTAGTAAGGCCAAGGTGATAAGCATAAGTTACGTCCGCATTGGTCTGCCTGATTAAACCCGCCTTATCTGTCATTGCGACAAGACCAATGCCATGGTGAGGCTCAGCAGCCGTATAGTTGTTTACAAAACTCCTGCTCATCGGGTTTTCGCCATTGCCCGCAAATGAATTTACGTTGCTACGCACAAAATCTTCACCTATGGCTGTACTTAAAGAAAGGTATTGCGTACTTGGTGAGCCTTCCAAACCGCTCCATTGTTTTCGCAGACCGATTTTTAAATCAGTATAGTTGTCAATACCCGATAATGCAGGGTTCAACAGGATATTGTTAAAAATATATTGGGTACTTCTTGGAATTTCCTGTCCATAGCCAGAAAAAAACAGACAAGTGAACACAGAGAGCGTGTAAAAAAACTTCATTTAAGCTGCGATGATGCGTTAACCGACTGATAATAATAAACCTACCAATCTAAGAGCTAAGATAATAAGTTGCCGGCAATTATTACGTATTAATATTTGCATGAAAAGCCGGATATTTTAGCAACTCGATTAATATTCGTGAATTAAACTATTGCATCACAGTTGGTTTTTCATTGCAGGTTAAAAAGCCCTATATTTTTTATCCCAAAAACGGCCAGTTCTTTTGATGTAATCTCAAAATATTGTAAGTTTAAAGTTTTTTAAGCGGCTTAGCTTACAAAAATTTTATATCCATCAATGTTACGTGTCGATAGTTCTAAAGCCTGTAAAGTAGTGTACTCTTTGTGCAAACATGAGTACCTTGGCTATTTAATTGAACCTCACGTAGTTCAGCTTAATCCCCAGGGCGATTTTTCTTTTACCTACCAACGGATTTTTACCCACACGGCAGAAGAGTTTAATGCCTGTTTAAGTGAGATCGATTATAAGCTGATCAAAATTTTGGATGATATTGAGCAGGATTCGCTGATTAAAAAGTATTATAAAAAATTAATCAGGCCTACTGAATTCTTTACCAAAATCTTCGACGATAAATTCTATGAGAATGTTCGTCCGAAAATTGAAAAGAAACTTGCTGAAGCTTTAGAAATCTTAAAGGTCAAAAATGAGCTTTATGTAATGGATAAAGATGGCTGGCCGGTAGAACGCAAAATCGAACTTGCCGGCGAACCTGCATCCATCCTTTTCCATTTCCGCAGGAATGAAACTGAAACCCGTTATTTCCCGACCATCAAGTACCAGAACCTGCGCATCGAATTCATGTTTAAAGAAGCGCAGATCATTAGCAACAAACCTGCCTGGTTATTGCTGAACGATGTGTTATACTTTTTTGATCAGGATATTGAAGGCAAGAAATTACAACCTTTTTTAAATAAACGCTTTATTGCCATACCCAAAACAACTGAAGCTACTTATTTCGAAAAATTTGTTGCACCATTAATAGAGAAACACCATGTGTATGCCGAAGGTTTCGAGATTAGAACCGAACAATTTGAGGCTATACCGGTAATCAAGGTTTTATATGTAGATGGTGGTCTTTCGCAAATTCAGTTGTACTTTAAATATGGTGAATATACCTTCCCTGTCGAAAACGCACATAAAGTAACTGTGCGTTTAGAAAAAACGGCCGATAACTATATTTTCCACCGCATCAAACGTTCAGCTGAATGGGAGAAAAAACAGTTTAATCTATTGTTATCCTTAGGACTTAAAAAAACGAGTTCATTATTCAGTAACCTTGAAGTAGCTTCAGCGGATGAAAACCCAAGTTACGGCGCAATAAATTGGGTAAATGAGCATATCGAAATCTTGGAGGCATCAGGTTTTGAAATTGAACAGGCCACCGGGCAGAAAAAATTTGTATTAGGTGCCAGCAAAATCGATCTTGAAGTTAAAGAAGGAAACGATTGGTTCGATATCCATGCCGTGGTTTGGTTTGGAAAATATCAGATCCCTTTCTTATCCTTAAAACAACATATTTTACATAAAAAGCGCGAATTTTTATTACCTGATGGTGAAGTGGCCATTATTCCCGATAAATGGTTTACTCAATACGGTAGTCTGTTTAGTTTGGCAGAAACCGGACAAACGCTCAAATTAAAGAAACACCATATCGGTTTAATCAACGATCTGGCAGAAGATAGCCTGGCTAATGTTACCCTCGAGCGTAAACTTCAGCGTCTTTCGGATTTTGAAGATATAGCCGATACGCAGATGCCAGTTCACTTTAAAGGAACTTTACGCGATTATCAGAAAGCAGGCTACAACTGGTTCAGCTTTTTACGCGAGTATAATTTTGGCGGCTGTTTAGCTGATGATATGGGTTTGGGTAAAACCATCCAGACTTTGGCTATGCTTCAAAAAGTTAAAGAAGACGATCAACTGTTGGGCACACAAACTACATCGCTGATCATTATGCCAACCTCTTTAATTTACAACTGGTTAACAGAGGCAAGAAAATTTACACCAAAGCTTAAAATATTAGCACATACAGGTACAAATCGCAATAAAGATGTAGCCAATTTTGCCAATTACGATATTATCATTACCACCTACGGTGTAACCAGGGTTGATATAGATGAGTTGAAAAATTTCTATTTCAACTACATCATTCTTGATGAAAGTCAAAACATTAAAAACCCGGCATCAAAATCGTTTAAAGCCGTTAGAAGCTTAAAATCGAAACACAAACTGATTCTGAGCGGTACACCTGTAGAAAATTCAGTAAGTGATTTGTGGTCGCAGTTAACTTTTTTAAATCCTGGTTTATTAGGTACGCAGGCATTTTTCTACGAAGAATATGTGCAGGCGATAGAAAAGAAAAAGGACGAAGAAAAAGCGCGTAAACTCCAATCCATCATCAAACCTTTTGTACTCCGCAGAACGAAAGAACAAGTGGCTGCAGAGTTACCGCCAAAAACGGAGCAGGTAATTTATTGCGACATGAGCGAAGACCAGGCGGCATATTACGAAAAAACCAAATCGGCCTATCGCAACGATCTATTGCAGAGTATGGATGATGGAACTTTTGCACAAAAGCAGGTGCAGCTTTTACAGGGATTAACCGCTTTACGTCAGTTGGCCAACCACCCTGTTATGATCGATGGAGAGTATATCTCCGATTCAGGCAAATTTGAAAACGTAATCCACACTTTAGATAACGTGCTTAAGGGCGGACACAAGGTTTTGGTTTTTTCTCAGTTCGTAAAACACCTGGATATCTTCAAAAAACACTTTGAGGCCGAAAATATTCCTTTTGCGTATTTGGATGGATCAACCCGTAACCGTGGTGAGATCGTTTCTGAATTTCAGCAGAATACCGACTTAAAGGTTTTCCTGATCTCGATAAAAGCCGGTGGCGTAGGTTTAAACCTCACACAGGCCGATTATGTTTTTATTCTAGATCCATGGTGGAACCCTGCTGTAGAGCAACAGGCCATCGATAGGACACACCGTATTGGCCAGGACAAAAAGGTTTTTATCTATAAATTCATCGCAAAAGATACCGTTGAGGAGAAAATCCTGGCTTTACAGAACCGTAAAAAATCTTTAGCAAATTCATTGATCACCACAGAAGAAAGTTTCTTTAAATCTTTGAGTAAAGAGGATATCAGGGATATATTGAATTAAGCTTTAATAAGATAGATTGTCATCCTGAATGCAATGAAGGATCTTTATTGAATAGGTGCAGATCCTGTATTTCATAGCTTATAGATTCTTCATTGTATTCAGAATGACTGATTACCAATTTAGATTTCTCCATTCCGTTGCACTCCGCCCGAAATAACGATAAATCTTATCGAAAAAACAATTTAAAATTCTTTTCAAACTCATTCCCTCCTTACTTGTTATACAGTAGTACATAAATTCTACCATCATGACAAATCAAGATTTTAATACTGCAGTAAATAATGTTAAAGAAGCATGGAAATATCCAGAGTTATTCGAAAATGTTTCAAAATCCGAGCGTTGGTTATCAGGCGCAGCAGGGACATATTTACTTTTTAAAGGCATTACCAGCATTTTTTCGCATCCTGTAATTGGATTAACTGGTGCTGCAATTGGTGCAGGATTACTGTACCGTGGCATTACGGGCTATTGCCCAATGCGTGATTTAGCAGAACAACGCAGAGAAGATGTTGCCCCTGACGAAGTAATTATAAGTGAAACCTATGTTGTTGACGATTTAGGGTAAAATTTTAAATACTAAATTTCCATTTGTTAATAAACTGGTTAACTTTAACAAGTTAAACCACAATCATGAACAAGTACACACTATTATTCATTCCTGCACTTTTTGCAGGGCGAGCTATGGCGCAAGATAAGAAACCAGATCCTGCCAATGACCCTAAAGCAACGGAGGTTTGGGAGCCAGTCCCTAAAATTGTTACACCAGGTAAACTGCCTCAAGATGCACCATCTGATGCTATAATTCTTTTTAATGGTAGAAATTTAGATGCATGGCACTCTGTTAAAGACCCATCTAAACCGGCTGCGTGGACAATTGACGATGGGTTTTTTACCGTAAAAAAAGGAACAGGAAACATCGAAACAAATAAAAAGTTTACAGATTACCAACTGCATCTGGAATGGAAAATCCCTGAAAACATTTCCGGCGAAGGTCAGGCGCGTGGAAATAGCGGAGTGTTTTTAGCTTCAACTGGTGGTGGTGATGATGGTTATGAAATCCAGATTTTAGATGTTTATAACAACAAAACCTATGTGAACGGACAAACAGGTAGCGTTTATAAACAAGCGGTTCCTCTAGCTAATGCCAACAAAAAACCTGGTGAATGGCAATATTATGATATCATTTGGAATGCGCCACGTTTTAATGAAGATGGAACAGTACAAAAACCAGCAAGTGTTACTTTATTTTTAAATGGAGTACTTTTACAGAACGGATTTGTATTAAAAGGTGCAACGAGATACATCGGTGCTCCTGAATATAAAAAGCATGGCCCTTCCTCAATCAAATTACAAGATCACGGAGACCCAAGCCCTGCCATTAGCTACAGAAACATCTGGGTAAGAGAACTATAATTAGATGCTCCTTGCTTGTACAGAGGGTTAATTAGAATAGCGATTTTATCGCTTACCACATTAAAAATGTGAAGTACATACATCCCCGTTACAAACTGATACGATAGCGAATTATAATTTCAACAAAACAACAATAAGAACCTGCAGGCCAAAAGCTTGCAGGTTTTGTTTTATAGAAGAATTTGACGGATAATTGTAAACAGATTATTTAAGGATTAGGCAATTAACCGGGAATATTAACGCAGGCATAGTTTCCTAGCCCCGATTGAAGTGAGCACGCATCCCGGTTCTTCACCAATCAATAGGCACTGAAAATAGCACCGGGAGAAGTAAAACGTAAAGCGGGAAGAAACCTAAATAGCTGTAGGAAGCTGCGCTTCAAATAAAATGACAAACTAAAAGCGTCTAGGTATTAATGAACCTCTAGCATTTCCATATACAACTCCCTGCTGATCATTTCTGCACCCAAACTCACCAAATGGTCATTTGGCAACTGACAGTCAATCAAATCAATATTCATTTTGCTTAAAAAAATAAGGGCAGCTTTTGAAGCATTACTGACATGACTAAACATACTTTCACCACAAAACACGCGGTTAACTTTAAGTCCATATAAACCACCAACCAATTGATTTTCCAGCCAAACTTCTACACTGTGGGCATAACCCTGCTGATGAAGATGGATGTAAGCCTGTTGCATCTCGTTTGTAATCCAGGTTCCATCCTGCCCCTTTCTTTCCGTGGTTGCACAATTCCGGATCACTTCGGCAAAAGCCTGGTTAAAAGTAATGTCAAAAACCTCGTGTTTTAAAATTTTCTGCATGCTTTTACTGATTTTGATTTTATCAGGATAAATCACACAACGCTCGTGTGGCGAATACCAAAGGATTGGTTCGCCTTCGCTAAACCACGGAAATATCCCGTTAGAATAGGCAACCAGCAATCTTTCCATACTTAGATCTCCACCAATGGCCAGCAAACCATCCTCTTCTGCCAAAGCTGGATCAGGGAAACCAGGGTGATTATCTAAGAGTTGAAAAAACATAGGCGAAAATAAGAAAGAAAACAAAGATTAAACCCTGACGTTCTAAATAAGTCATATTGTAAAAACAGTCCATGATGAGCACAAAAGATAATTTCTTAAAAGTAAAACATCTTTACAATCGGGCCGGCTTCGGTATTTCTTATACCGACTTACAAAAATTAAGCAAAAAAAAACTTGATAAAGTAGTAGATAACTTGCTTAAAGATTCCCAAAAAGACGATCCCATCAATTTAGTAAATGATTTTGAATCAAAACGGCAGCTTTTGGTACAGGCAGGTTTATATGCTAAAAAAGACCTGACGGATGATGAAAAGAAAATGCGTCAGCAGATTATACGCGAGCAAAACGATGTGAGCCGCGACCTGAATATTGCCTTCATTACCAAGATGATTAATACGGATGCTCCGTTGAGGGAAAAGATGACGCTCTTTTGGCATGGTCATTTTGCGTGCCGCAGCAACAATCCCTATTTTGCACAACAACTAAACAACATTCAAAGAGCAAATGCCTTAGGAAGCTTTAAAACCTTATTGATTGAAGTTTCTAAATCGCCTGCAATGTTGCAATACCTCAATAACCAGCAGAATAAAAAAGGTAAGCCTAATGAGAATTTTGCCCGCGAACTTATGGAGCTTTTTACATTAGGAAGGGGAAATTATACCGAGCAGGACATTAAAGAATCTGCCCGCTCATTTACCGGCTGGATGTATGATAAAGATGGTTCGTTTATTTTTAGAAATAACCAGCACGATACCGGTACAAAAACCTTTTTCGGTAAAATCGGGAATTTTGAAGGCGAAAACATCATTGATATTATTCTTGAAAAACCAGAAACCGCACAATTTATTGCCTGGAAAGTATATAAGTTCTTTGTTAATGACAACCCAAATGAGGAACATGTTAAAGAACTAGCCACACATTTTTACAATTCGAAATACGACATTGCTTCGATGATGAAAAAAATGTTTACTTCTGATTGGTTTTATAGCCCGGAAAATGTAGGCACAAAAATTAAATCGCCAGCCGAATTTTTAGTGGGTTTAAGTCGGGAGTTTTATGTTACTTATAACAAACCACAGGTTTTAATACAGCTACAAAGCAGTTTGGGGCAATATTTATTTAACCCGCCCAATGTTGCAGGCTGGCCAGGCGGACAAAGCTGGATCGATAGCTCATCGTTAATGTTAAGGATGCGGATTCCTTCACTTGTGTTAAATGACGGAGAAATCGATTTTAGCGGCAAGGCAGATCCCGAAGATGAGGCCGTAATTGCACTAAGCAGGGTAGCAACCACCAATGCCAACGCCAATACAAAACCAAAATCATACGTTAACGCAAATGCCGATTGGCCTAAATTTTTAGGCACCTTGCCGAAAGGATTAACGCCATTAGCGCTCACCGAGTTTTTATTACAACCAAAATTAAACGATAAAATCACGGCCATGGTAAGTGATAATAAAGGACTGCGGAGTACTGCGGTTGAGATTACGAGTATGCCGGAGTATCAGTTGTGCTAGATGAATTGGTTGATGGCTCATTGTTCATATCGGTTTCGCTAAACACCCAGGCCATCAACTATAAAACTATGAACCATCAGCCAATGAACAAGTGAACTAAAACACCAACAAGATGAACAGAAGAAATTTTTTAAGAAATACAGGATTTGTTGCAGCAGGTACGCTATTCGTTCCGGCTTTTATGAAACCACTTGAGGCCATGGCACTTGATGAATTGAGCCTCTATAAAAACCTGGTTGTGGTGCAGCTTTCCGGCGGAAATGACGGCTTAAATACAGTCGTTCCATTTGGAAATGACATTTATTATCAAAAAAGAAGTAGTATCGCCATTAAGCCTGAAGAAGTGATCAAATTGAACGATATGCAGGGCTTAAACCCAAATATGGCTGCGCTGCAGGAAATACATGATCAAGGCTGGATGACCATCATTAACGATGTTGGCTACCCTAACCCAGACCGGTCGCACTTCCGTTCGATGGATATCTGGCAAACCGGTAGTGATAGTAATCAATTTTTATCCACCGGATGGATTGGCCGCTATTTGGACAGCAATTGTCAAACCTGTAAATTCCCTTATACCGCGATAGAAGTTGATGACTCACTTTCTCTGGCCATGAAAGGGCAAACCAAAAAAGGAATTGCATTAAAAGATCCTGCAGCCTTATTCCGTAATACGAACGACCCGTTCTTTAAGGCCATGCTGCAAAATGATAAAGAGCATTTGGATGAAGATAATTTGGGCTACTTGTACAAAACCATGATCGAAACCTCGTCATCAGCCAATTATATACAGAATACTTCCAAAGTTTATCAGTCTAAATCAACATATCCTAACTCGGGTTTTGCCAACCAGTTAAAGACAGTTTCGAAATTTATTTCCTCGGGATTAAAAACAAGGGTTTATTATGTTTCGTTAAGCGGTTTCGATACCCACGTAAACCAGGTCGGTCAGCAGGGAAATCTGCTCAAGCAATACAGCGAGGGTATGGCCGCTTTCTTAAAAGACTTAAAAACCAATAATAAATTAGACGATACTTTGGTAATTACCTTCTCCGAGTTCGGCCGCAGAGTAGAACAAAATGCCAGTAACGGAACCGACCATGGAACAGCAAACAATATGTTTGTTTTTGGCGGAAAATTGAAGAAACAAGGAATATTTAATGCAGCTCCTAACTTGGGTGATTTAGATACCGGAGATTTAAAATACCAATTGGATTTCAGGCAGGTTTATGGTACCATTTTAGATAAATGGCTGGATGTAAATAATGCTGATATTCTGAATAAGAAGTTTAATACGCTGGATTTTATATAGGTATTGGCAAGCTGCTTTATAAATATCAGATTTGCCAAGACTGAGGGTTAATTTATTGAACGAAAATTAATTACAGCTTTTTTTTACGAATCGTTCTCTGCGAGAGATCGTCATTCCCAACTTGATTGGGAATCGTAATGCAAGCGCTTTAAGATTCCCGGCTGCGCGGGAATGACGGCCGTATAAAAGGAGTCTGTCAATGGTAAGCCTATCGAAAAACTTTTAAAAGCGTTTCTACAAGCTCAACATGACAGATTAAATCAGCTTATTTGTTTGTTAGCTCCAGTTCATCTAAAGTTCCTTTAGTTTCCTGAAGTTCCTTTAATTCAGCTTTCTTCTTTTTAATTTCGGCATCAATATCTTCAGCGCTGTATTTTGGCAAGGCTATGGTTTTGCCATTTATGGTAATACTCGATGCAAGTAATTCAAGTTCCAGATCAAAATCTGAAAGCCTGGCATTTTCTACAGGATATTTAACATTTTTCCACTTTTCCTGATTGTTTTCTTTCGCCTCTCTGAGCATCACATTACCATTCTTGCTGTCACCCGGGCTTAAGGTGCCAACCTCTTCCGCATCACCCCAAATCTGGGATGCAATTACTTTTTTAGTCGATATTTGCCTAACCTCAACCTTAATGGCCACTCCTCCTGTTAATGCTTGTTTTCCTGTAAAAGCATATTCAATATCCAATTCCGGAACTTTTTCTCCAAAAAAGTCATCTTCTGTTAACGTCAGGCTGGTTACTTTAAAGATATCCAGTTTCTGTTTATTAACGACCAACTCCTTTTTCTGGATTTCGAGTGTATCAATTTCTCCTGATACTTTTGCGATTTCTTTTTTATTGTGTGCCTGCAAAAGATCTTCGGCGAGATTTACCACTGACGAGTAGCTTAAACCATCAATCATTTCCAATGAAATTTTATCGAAAGATTTCCCCTTGTATTTTTCAGGTTCATTCCATTTTAACCGCATCGATTCTAAGGCGATCACCCTAAGGGCTTTCTCTAGATTTACCTGTTCTTCCTTATTCAGGTTTTTTACGATTTTAGCTTTAGAAGTTTCGAATTCTTTTTCAGATTTCGCGTTAAACTTTTCGCCACAGCCCGTTAAGGCTGCCACAATAAATGCAAAAAATACAATAGTGACCGATAATTTGTTCATAGGGTTAATTTTAGATGAGATGGAACATTAAAAAATTTAAACGTTTATAATGATGCTATAGTTTTATTTTCTTTTTAACACGTATACTGGCCGGTTAGTATCTTTATCAATTTGCTCCGTGTAGACGCTTAATAATTCATATCCATAGTTTTTCATTTTGTTAACACAGTCAATTGCAGAATTAAATTCGAGTTTATTGCCATCATCATCACGGATGTACAGCTCGCTATAATCTCCCTTTTTTTGACCGTATTCAAATATAATCCATTGTTTATTGGCTAACAGACTTTTTTCGGCACGGACCTGGATATAATCTACATGAATATCGGTTAGCTTCCTTCCATTTACATTTTGAGCTTTGGCATCAGATAGCCCAAAGCAGGCAGCGAGTGCCGCTATAAAAATTAATTTTTTCATGTTGTGTTTCTTTTGTGTGTGATTCCAAATTACGGAGAATCGATTAAGAATGCATCATTTGATCTGTAACAAAAAGCAAATTCTTAAATCTTAACCTAAACAAACACAATGAACTTTTTAGGCAATATCATCTGGATTATTTTTGGCGGCATCTTTATTTTTTTCGAATACATTATCGGAGGTTTGATCCTTTGCCTAACCATTGTAGGTATTCCTTTTGGCATCCAATGTTTTAAATTCGCCATTGTTGGTCTTGCGCCTTTTGGCGTTAAAATAACCGATACCTCATCAAACACAGGCTGCCTATCTACCATCATGAATTTGATCTGGATTTGCTGCGGCGGTTTTTGGATTGCCCTAACCCATTTATTTTTCGGAATTCTGCTTTGCATTACCATCGTAGGTATTCCTTTCGGTCGCCAGCATTTTAAGCTGATGAATTTAGCATTTACACCGTTCGGAAAATCAATTTCTTAATCTGAACAAATATATATAGTTCCGCCATTTCGACCGTAGCGGAGAAATCTGTAAACATTTTTTTTGAAAAGCAGGGTTCTGTGTCTATCGGATCCGACAGTCCTGCCATCCGCTTTACCTCTCTGCGTTCGGTGCTCGCTCCTGTCAGGTTTATTAAACTGTGGCCTGCCCCATTAGCAAAAACTTTGTACTTAGCCCCGATTGAATGGATGCCCACGATACATCATCGGGGCAGGAAGAAAAGCGGGACACTTGAACCCGATGAGCACAACTCTTGCGCTCCAAAAACTATTGGATGAGCCCTATTGATTTTGAATGCTCAATTGCCTCTTCACTCCTATTAAATAAACATGCCCCAACCCCCTTATCTTCTACTTTTTTAAGCAACACTTTGGTTTCAGCCTCTTTTTCTGGCCTGATATTACGAATATAAACTGCTTCAATATTTTTCGGGTATTTCTCTACGATGGAACTATAAATTTCAGGATCCTGTTGCGAATTATCTCCAAAAAATACAAACTTCTGATTGGGAAAGGCATCCAGGATCCGCATTACTCTTAATAATTTCCCTTCATGTCCGGTTTTGCCGGTTTTAATCAGATCTTTCCATCTTTTCAGCGTATTTAAAAGAAAAGCACCATCCGGCAATTTGTTAAACTTAAAGGTTTCGACCAGGTAATCATACAAATTCCATTCGCTGCTGCTCACATAAAAAAAAGGATTAGGTTGTGCTGCATCCGTATGAGATAAAGCCAATTGTTGATAATGACTGGCTGCATTAGGAAAGGTTTTACGGGTATGTGGATTTTTGATAAAAAGTTCTCTCAATCGCCTCCCAATGGTTGCCGAATGCGAAACCATTACGGTATCATCCACATCAGAAATGAAAGCATACTGGGTAATATGCGGCACATAAATCTTGCCTTCGCCAGCACTTAAAACGGACCCATTCTGATCAATTGCTTCTACTTCAACATCGTGCCAGCCCGCGGGGATATCCTGTTCAGCCTTCCATTCGAATTTAAAAAAGCCATCGCTCTCGGTTCTGTTGTAGATGACCTGATCAAAAAAGCGCAAACGAACCTCCACAAAAGCGTAGGGTTTTAAAATAAAAAGCTTTAACAGATGAGCGATATTGACAAAGATATTGTTGCTGTAAACCTGCTGCGTTTTCGCCTTCCGTTTAAAAACATGACCATAAACAACCAAATTATGCGCGTGACCATAACCATGATATACTTTTACACTAACAGATTTATTCATCGTTATTAAAACAGAGTTTATTAAAAGTTGTTTGTGAAGTAAACATAAGGCATCCACCATGAAATTACTCTTCATCATCAATCCGGGCTCAGGCAGTCACGATATAAACTTAAAGGAAGTAATTTCTGCACATTTCGAGGTAAAAAACACTGAAATCGATCTATTCGAACTGCCAAAAGACTGCTCTTTAGATAAAATAAAAGCAAAAATAAACGACTCAAAAGCCGACCGTGTAGTGGCTGTTGGCGGCGACGGGACATTAAAACTTGTAGCGGAATGTTTATTGAATACCGAAACCCCCATTGGGATTATCCCTGCAGGCTCAGCGAATGGGATGGCGAAGGAACTGGGCATTCCTACTGATATTGAATTGGCTTTAGCGCTTTTAGAGGAAGGCCGGTTAAAGAAAATACATGTGGTTAAACTGAACGATGAAATCTGCATCCATTTATCCGACCTGGGTTTTAATGCCTATTTGGTAAAGAAATTCGATACCATGCCCGAACGTGGCATGTGGGGCTATGCAAAAGCCACCTGGCATGCCTTGTGGAATCACCGCCGCATGGAAGTACAACTGAAGCTTAAAGATGAAACCGTTAACTCTAAAGCTGCGATGGTGGCCATTGCTAATGCCACCATGTATGGCTCCGGACTAAAGATCAATCCTGATGGAAAATTAGATGATGAACTTTTTGAAGTGATTTTGGTAAAGGATTACTCTTACCTCGAAATATTAAAAATCTGGATTACCAAATTGCCTTTTAATCCCAAGAAAATAGAAGTGTTTCAAACGGCTGAGGTAAAAATTGTTTCTAAACACCAGGCACATTTTCAGGTAGATGGAGAATATATTGGCAGGGTAAATACTGTTGAAGCGAAAATTTTACCCGCTGCAATAACCGTAGTTTTACCCAACCAATCAGACCAGATAGCTATTGGGTGATGCACGGTGAATTTTAATGGTGAAATACAACCTGAAAAATTCGGCAATGAAACAGACACGGAATAAAATATCAAACCAGCGCTCGCCAAGATTTAAAATTTCCGGCAAATAAGTGATAAAACCTATAGAAAATACCCATACCACCAAACGAAAAGGAAACTGGATATAATAGGTGATAAAGCCGATTTTTTTAAATAGGATTAAACCGATCGCAGAAATAAAAAGTGACACAAATAAAGGCAACAGTAAAATTACCTTTGCCTGTGACAACACCTGATCTGGAATTTCATTTAAATGTGTTAAAATCTGCCAGAATTGTTTAGCCAATAATGCAATGCTAATGATATCCAATAAGGCAAAAAATCGGGTACTGTTTTTCATTAATTTATTTTACTTGCAATATTGAGCCAAATAATCATCAGCTTTTTTACTGCCCATATATTTAACAAAGATGAAATCTTCGCAGGCTCCCTGTTTATCACCCTGCTTAATTTTTTTTAAGGCCATTTTTATCCTGTCATCGAGATACTCATCATCAATGCCCAATTGATTTTTAATGGCAATGATCTGAGCTTCTTGTCCTGGTTTTGCCTGATCGATGTTTTTATAAAAATTAATGACCGAATTGGTTAAAGCTTCTTCTGCCTGATAGCTTCGGATGGACTCCTGCATTTCTTCGCTCGATTTTCCTTCACAGTTATAACCTGAAAGTACAAAATTAACCGGAGCAACAATCGAAACAGTGGTATCGTAACCCGCAGGAACCTGCCATTTTCCACTGCTTAAACGCACCAGCCGAAGGGCTTCTTCATCCAGGTCAGACAGTATGCCTTTGCTCACTTTTGAAAAATAAACCTGGCCTTGTGTATTAAGCTTAAAACTCACATTTACCATTCCCTGGATACAATTATCTTTAGAAAACCTGGGATAAACCGTATTCTCTCTTAAAAAATTGACAAAACCATTTTTCCCAGATTTAAACTGAACCTGGCCCATCGCCAGTGAACAGCAAAAAAGTAAACAAATGGTGAACAGGTTTTTCATTGTACTAATTTACGGTTTTAACCGCAGAGAATACAAAGTTTTTCGCAGAGGAAAAAAGAGTTTTAGCCACGGAAGCATAGAAACACGGATAGATTGCCGATAATTTAATCACATAGAAAATGAGGAGTTTAATTTAAATAGTAAGGTCGTCATTCCCGCATTATTGCATTACGATTATTCATCAGTTTTTCTCTTTTCAAAGGAATTCATAAACACTTCGTGGTTCCCAATCAAGTTGGGAATAATGATCGCAAAAAAATCTCTCTGAGGCCTCAGTGCCTTCCCTCTGTTCTCTCTGTAGTTAAGTTTGTAACATCGTATTTGGCCACAGAGGCACCGAAAGCACAGAAAAAACTTTGCCCCTTTGCGCATTCCTTATTTTCTTTGCAGTTAAGAAAAAGTAGCCTTCAAAATTAAATCCGGATTAGGGCAATTGTCCAGGTATTTTTCCCTTTCACTAAACTTACAAACGCCAGGATAATCGCCTTTTAGTCCACCCATATCCTTCATCAATTGAAAATGAAGATGCGGTGGCCATGATCCATTTTCTTCTTTTGCACCCAGTTCTGCAATTTTTGTTCCTGCAGGGATAAATTTACCTTCCTCCAGTCCATTTAAAGAAGCCAAACTTAAATGCCCGTATAAGGCGTTAAATTTAAAACCATCTATTTCGTAGGTCAGAATGATGGTAGCACCGTAATCGCCAAGGTTATCGTTATAGGCAAAACTTTGCACAGTTGCATCGTAAAAATTGTAGATCGGTGTTCCGGCGGGTCCCCAAATATCCACACCTAAATGTAACCTGCGGGGTTCTTCTTCAGTATCAAAATGTGCACTTCTCGAATAAATGGTGCGGTGTTCGTTGTATCCGCCAATTCCGTAGCGGGCATTGTTTTTAGCCAGCTTTTCATCTACCCAATCGGAGAACAGATCGGTATCGTCCAAAATTTCATCTGTTAATTCCGTATTGGCCGCTGTAAAATCCAAAGGCAGAAGCCGATCTTGTTTTACATCAAAATCAACAACTTTTCGGATCAATGCGGCATTTGACTGAATAACTTGCTCGAAAGTTCGCATTTGCAATTATTTAAAGATATACATGAAATTATAAATGTAGTGCGATAAAGCTCCGCCTATTACAAAAAGATGCCATAATTCATGACTGTGCATCCACCTGGACAACTGTTTATCCATCGCGTAATAATAAGTTCCGCCGATATAAAAAACACCTCCAAGCAGTAACCATAAAATTGCACCGATGGGCAAAGTCCCAAGCATTTTCTGTAGCAGCGGTACAATTAAACAGCCCATTAAGATATAAATGGATAACGATATGGCCGTACTTTTTAACCGATTGAATATTTTGAGCACGCAGCCTGCAACGGCAATAATCCATACAATAGCGAACAAGCTCCAACGCAGCCAGCCATCAAAAACCAATAAGGCCGTTGGCGTATAAGAACCAGCAATCATTAAATAAATGCAGCAATGATCAAATTTCTGCCAAAAGCGGACGCCATAATCTGTAGCAGGATAACCATGGTACATGGCGCTTACCCCAAAAAGAATAAAGGTTCCGATGCTGTAAATCCAGGCAGCCGTAAATTCAATCGGGGTATGGCACTTGCGGAGCAATATATATCCAGCCGGAATTGCAATTAATGCCGGGATAAAATGTGTGAAGAAATTGACGGGTTCCCTTAGCTTCCTCACAAAAAACTATTCGCTGTCTTCGTCTTTTTGTCTTGGTTCCTTTGCAATCTTATCGAAAAGATGATCCATACGTTCTACATATTCGTTGGTATCATCCACAAAGAAAGTAAGTTCTGGCACCACCCTTACCTGATGACGGATACGGCTGCCCAGTTTATACCTGATCTCACCTGCATGCGCATTAACGGTATTGATAGAAAGTGTGGTATTATTGGTATTAAAAAAGCTCAGGTAAACCTTGGCTACGGCCAGATCTGGCGAAACCCTCACACGCGTAATGGTTACCAATGTATTAGGCAAAAATGCAGCACCTTCACGCTGAAAAACCTGTGCCAACTCCTCTTGTAATACTCCTGCAAATTTCTGCTGACGTTTACTTTCCATAATGTTATAATTATCAATTACCAATAATCAATTATCAGACCATACAAGGTAGATAATATTAAACTGATAAGGTTTTAAAATTATCAATAACCAATACTCAATTATCAGACCATCACTAGTCTACTGATATTAAATGGTATCAATAATAAATATTCTAAAAATGTAAAACTTTTGAACCCACAACCCGAGTTCAATTAATATTATTCTAAGGCGATCCGTCCTGCTGAATTCATTTCAGCATCTCGACTACAAATAGACCCTGAAATAAATTCAGGGTGACGATTCTAAGTTAGAAACATCTGAATGTTATCAAACTTAGGCTTATATTTAAAAGCTGTAAAGCTTATTTCCGCAATATATTGACGGAATTTAATCTAATACAACAAATTACTATCATACGGGTACCTCGCTACGTGCGCAGCTTTAACCTTATCGTACAATAATGTTTTAAACTCTTCAAGGTTCTCTTTTTCTGTAGCTGAAATAAACAGTACAGGCACTTTATCGTGGCTCATCCAGCTTTTTTTGAAGTCTTCTAAAGTAAGCTTTCCATCATCCTCTTCATTGTCGACCTCTGGCGAAACATAGGCGTCTATTTTATTAAAAACTAAAATCATGTCTTTATCAATGGCACCAATATCTTTCAATGTTTCGTTAACTGTGTTGATCTGATCTTCGAAGTTGGGGTGCGAAACATCCACCACGTGAATTAATAAGTCCGCCTCACGCACCTCATCTAAAGTAGACTTAAAACATTCTACCAAATGGTGAGGCAGTTTGCGGATAAACCCAACGGTATCAGAAAGCAGGAATGGTAAATTTTCGATCACTACTTTACGTACAGTCGTATCTAAGGTTGCAAACAACTTGTTCTCTGCAAATACTTCCGATTTCGAAAGCATGTTCATAATGGTCGATTTACCCACGTTAGTATAACCAACCAGGGCCACCCGAATCAGCTGACCACGGTTTTTACGCTGCGTTTCATTCTGACGGTCGATATTTCTTAAACGTTCTTTTAACAGAGAGATTTTATTTAGAATAATACGTCTGTCACTTTCAATCTGGGTTTCACCCGGTCCACGCATCCCGATACCACCTTTCTGCCGTTCTAAGTGGGTCCACATGCCTGTTAAACGTGGTAAAACGTATTGTAACTGTGCTAATTCTACCTGTGTTTTTGCCTGCGCAGTTTGGGCCCTGTTGGCAAAAATATCAAGAATTAAATTACTTCTATCCAGCACTTTCACACCAAGTTCACGGTCGATATTACGTAGTTGCGACGGCGATAGCTCATCATCAAAAACAACCACATCGATTTCTTCTGATTTTACGTAAGCTTTAATTTCTTCCAGCTTACCTGTACCCACAAATGTAGCACGCTCTGGTTTCAACATTTTTTGAGTAAAAACATTTTCCACCTTCCCACCAGCTGTATCAACCAAAAAGGCCAGCTCATCTAAATATTCTTTTGTTTGGGCTTCTTTTTCACCAGGAGTAACGACTCCGACTAAAATTGCCCGTTCCTGCACAACGGCAGTATCGTATGTTTTTTGTTTTCCCATGTAATTAAGGCAAATATACGAATTTGCCAACGTGTAAATCCACTAACAAACCATGCGGATGCAATAAATGTTTTTAGTTCCCTTTTGAGAAAAGGATTGTCACGGCTTCCATAGCAGCTCTACCAAATCACAACACCTGGTGCGCTCAAGTGCCTGAAGGTGGTTAAAATATTATTTTTAGGAAATCAGGGTTCTGTGCACTTCGGTTGCAAAAGTCCTGCTATCGCTTCAAATCCTCGCCATACCTCGCTGTGGGTTTTCCGCTTTATCAGGTTTATTTTAATAAAAGACTGAAGTCCTTAGTTTATGGAAGCTTGAAACAAACCTCGCAGGTTTTAAAAATCTGCGAGGTTTATAAACAGCTATATCTGCGCCACAAATTCTTTAATAGCAGTTCCCGGACTATCTGTTTTCATGAAATTCTCACCGATCAAAAACCCGTTAAAACCTGCGACTTTTAAATCCTTAATCGTTTGCGGATTGCTAATAGCACTTTCTGAGATCTTTAAAAACTCATCCGGGATTTTGTTCACCAGATCAAAGGAAGTCTGGATGTCAACCGTAAAGTCGCCGAGGTTTCTGTTGTTTACACCGATAGCATCCAGGTTCGGGCAGATGCTCCTTTCAAGTTCCTCAAGGTTATGCACTTCTAAAAGCACATTTAAGCCTAAATCTTTTGCAAATTTCCCGAAATCGTTGATCTGCTGAGGGGTTAAAATCGAAGCAATCAACAAGATGATATCAGCACCCCAGGCTTTTGCTTCCAAAATCTGGTATTCATCGATCATAAAATCTTTTCTTAAGATCGGAATATTATTTACCGCCCTAGCAGCCAGAATATCGTCTGTTTTACCACCAAAGAAATCTTCATCCGTTAATACTGAAAGTGCAGATGCGCCTGCTGCATTGTAGGCCTGTGTAACTTCGGCAACATCGGCTGTTCCGTTAATCAAACCTTTTGAAGGCGAGCGACGCTTAAATTCAGCAATAATCCCTGTTCGATCTTCAGCCAATAAAAACTCTTTAAAAGAATAAGGTGTTCGCTTAAAATGCACCGAATTTTCTAAATCTGTTTCTGAAACCAAAGCTTTTGCCGCAGCAATTTCTTCTTTTTTACGTAATACGATTTTATCTAGTATGTTCATTTTACTAATCCGTCATGCTGAACTTGTTTCAGCATCTAATAATTAACTAATTCCAGTAAGATCCTGAATCAAGTTCAGGATGACGACCGGATGAATAAAGCGCTAGGGAGTAGACGTCAACCAATTCTCCATCATCTGTTTCCCATACTCCGTCAACACACTTTCTGGGTGAAACTGTACCCCGCGAACATCTAATGTTTCATGTCTTAACGCCATGATCTCATTTTTATGATCTCTTGCAGTTATTTTTAAACAAGAAGGGAAGTTCTCTTTACTCACCACCCAACTGTGGTAGCGACCAACATTAATGGTTTGCGGGCATTCCCAGAACAATGGTTCATTCCCATCTACAACCGTTACGGGTGTGGCAATTCCATGCATCGGTCTGCCCAGGTTTAATAAGGTACCACCAAAAACTTCGGCAATGGCCTGTTGGCCTAAACATACGCCAAAAATACTTTTAGTTGGTGCATAAGTCTTAATCACATCAAGTAATAGCCCCGCTTCTTCAGGAATACCCGGGCCTGGTGAAAGTAATATTTTATCATACTTTTCTACATCAGCCAAATCGAATTTATCGTTTCTCCAAACTACCGCTTCATATCCTACTTCATTAATTAAATGCACCAGATTGTAGGTAAAACTATCGTAGTTATCGATAACCAAGACCACCCCCTTGCCCCCTGAAGGGGGAGTATTATTTATATTTTTTTCCATTGAATTTTTCACCTTATATACATCATTCATCTCACCTCATCCATTTTACATCTTCACTAAATTCCCTCTGCCATCTGTACCGCTTTACGCAATGCAGCAATTTTATTATTTACTTCCTGCATTTCGGTTTCCGGTACCGAATCGGCCACTATACCTGCTCCAGCACGGTAATGCAGTTCGTTATTTTTGCTCATAAAAGTCCTGATCATGATAGCATGGTTGAAATCATCATTAAAACCCATAAAACCAATGGCGCCGGCATAAAAATTCCTGCCAAGTTTTTCGTTTTCATCAATCAGCTGCATGGCTTTGTATTTTGGCGCACCACTTAAAGTACCTGCCGGATAGGTATCGGCAACCACTTTAAAAGCACTTACATTTTCCTGCAGGTGTCCACTCACCTTACTTACCAAATGGATCAGGTGCGAATAGTATTGTACTTCTTTAAACGATTTCACCTCTACACGGTTACAGTGTCGGCTTAAATCGTTTCTAGCCAAATCAACCAGCATGACGTGTTCAGCACTTTCTTTCGGATCCTGTTCCAGTTTACGGGCCTGTTCTGCATCTTCAATATCGTTTCCACTTCTCTTAAATGTTCCAGCGATTGGAAAAATGTTTGCCGAATTATTTTTGATCGTAATCTGTGCCTCTGGTGAAGAGCCGAACAACTTAAAATTCCCGTAATCAAAATAAAACAGGTAAGGCGAAGGATTGATGGAACGCAAACAACGGTACACGTTAAATTCATCTCCGGAAAACGCCTGTTTAAATGCTCTTGAAGGAACGATCTGGAAAACATCTCCCCGGTAAATGTGCTTTTGTAATTTTGTCACCAAATCCATAAAACCCTGATCGGTTAAATTCGAACTTTCCTCACCACGAAGCTGGAACTTATATTCAGGATAATTTTTATTCTGGATCAGGTATTCCATCTTTTCCAGTCCACCCTCTTCTTCGCCTTCGAAAGTATTTTTGAACAGCGTAATTTCGTTTTTGAAGTGATCGATAGCAATGATATAACGGTATAAGTGGTACTGCATCTCCGGAATCTCCTCCCCTTCGGGGGTTTCGGAAGTAAACTTGATATCTTCAAAATGCTGTACGGCGTTCCAGGTAAAATAACCGAATAATCCGCTCGAGATAAACTTGATTTCAGGCAATTCGGTTTCTTTGAATTTATCCTTAAAATCGGCGATTTCATCAATCAGGTTTTTACTTTCAGTAATTTCTACTGCCCCATCCGGAAAATAGGTTTCCAACCGTGATCCCTTTAGGATAATTCCGGCAACAGGATCGGCACAAACAAAACTCATTGAGTTTTCTCTACTGTGGTAATCTGAACTTTCCAATAAGATGCTGTTCGGGTACACATCACGTAAGCGTAAATAAATGCTCACTGGCGTAGTGGTATCAGCAAGCATTTTTTTGTAAGTCGTATTTATTTTATACATGATAAAGGTAAAATGGTGTAAGGCTTATGGTTTGCATTCTCGTAATTTTTTTTTAACAATAAAAAGCCCGGCGTGTGGTTCTACGCCGGGCTTTAATGGTTCTTTAATAAGGTTTAGGTTGATAAACTATATTTTGTTCATACGCAGCCAGCGCAATTCGTTCGAATTACTTTGCCAAAGCCATGTATGTATATTGTTGATCATGAGCTACAAAAATATAAAGAATTTTGAAAAACCGAAATATTTATGAAAATAATTGAGCGAACGGTTAATTTTCTTGAGAGAATAATACTTTTGAGTATTGTAATTTATTAACCTCGAAGTGTGCTAAGGGAGGCACATAGTACGCAAAGGTTTCCTCTTCACCTTTTAATAAACGATCGTCATCTCGACTGAAGCGAAGCGAAATGGAGAGATCTATCTCGAGAAAGATTTCTCGGCTGCGTTGCACTTCGCTCGAAATGACGGTTCGGGGGAGCTTCACCACCAATGACGATTCAGCAGCCCTCATTTGTGTGCTTTTCCGTAAAAACCGAGTAAACTAAAAATCCCACTCTGTTAAAGTGGGATTTATATCAATTGCAAACATTATCCTCTTAAGAAACTCCAAAAAACGATCTTCCGGGAACTGCCTTAACCATTAATAGAATAGCTACAATAATTAAAATCAACGCCAGTCCGAAGAAAATAGCTATAGTGCGGTGCTTTGCTACAGCTTCTGCTACCTTTTTCGATTTTGCATTACCAATGGTAATCAGAATAATCGCAATAAGCATCATTGAAGTATGCTCAGCCTTAAAGTAACGGCCTATCGCATCGCTCATTGGCAATTTTGTTAATGGACTTAAGAAAAAAAGCACCAAACCTATCAGGAATTGAATGTGTGCACTGATCAGCGTAAATACATTCAGTTTGCGGTTACCTTCTGTATACGTTTTATTACCAAACCAGCCCGATAAAGCATTGATTACAGCAATAACCAATAAAATTAATACGATGTAGCGCCATCCGGAGTGCGCAGATTTTAAGATGTTGTACATTTTTATCAAATATGTTTAGTCAAAAATAGTCATTAATTGTAAAAAATAGGATATTCAACAGATTGAACGCTTATTTATATTAGTTTTAAACAAATTAAACCTAAACTTATTATGAAGAAAATTTTACTTGCCCTTGGGCTGGTATTTTCTGCTACCTTTCTGTTTGCACAGCAAACCTCCTTCCCTGTTAACGGCTCTTTTGATACCAGACCTGGGATGTTTGCCTTCACCAATGCAACGATAGTGGTAAATGCCAACCAAACCTTAACCAATGCTACCCTTTTAATTAAAGGACAAACTATTCAGGCTATTGGAGCTGGCTTAGCCGTGCCTAAAGGTTATGTGGTGATCGATTTAAAAGGAAAATTTATTTATCCATCGCTGGTTGATGCCTTTAGCAGCTACGGACTTAACGAAGCCCCTGTGCAACAACGCGGTTTCGGTGGTCAGCGCCAATCTATTTTTGTTTCTACCAAAAAAGGTGCTTATGGATGGAATGAAGCCATCAGACCTGAAACTTACGTAAAAAGCATCTTCTCAACTGACAGTAAAAAAGCGGATGAATTGCGTAAAGTTGGTTTCGGGAGTGTAAATGTGATTAACCGCGATGGCATTGCACGTGGTGTTTCTGCAGCGGTAACCTTAAATGAAGGTACCGATAACAGTGTATTTTTAAAAGACCAGACCACAGCAAACTATTCATTTAACAAAGGAAGTTCATCAAACGATTACCCTACTTCGTTAATGGGTTCCATTGCTTTATTGCGTCAAACCTATTACGATGCACAATGGTATGGCAAACAAAAAGATGAATATAATATCTCGCTGGATGAATTTGGGAAGCAACAAACTATACCGCAGATTTTTGAAGTGGATGGCTGGCAAAACATCCTGCGTGCCGATAAAATCGGAAAAGAATTTGGCAAGAAATACATCATTAAATCTGCTGGCGATGAATACCAGCGCATTAATGAAGTTAAAGCTACCGGAGCAAGTTTAATCATTCCGTTAACTTTCCCTAAAGCTTACGATGTGGAAGATCCGGCAGAAGCCAGAAATATAACGTTATCACAAATGAAAGGCTGGGAACTGGCGCCAACCAATCCTGCAGCATTGGAAAAAGCGGGAATTAAATTTGCCTTAACAGCATTTGGCTTAGAAAACAGCCGCGACTTCTGGGCAAACATCCGCACAGCGATAGAAAATGGCTTAACTGAAAAACAAGCCTTACAATCGGTTACTGAAATCCCTGCCTCACTTTTGGGCATCAGCGATAAAGTTGGTTCCCTGGAAAAAGGAAAAGTTGCTAACTTTTTGATCTCATCTGATAACCTGTTCAAAAACGGAAACATCATTTTCGAAAACTGGGTACAGGGCAAGCGTTTTGTGGTAAACAAAATGGATGTAAGCGATGTACGCGGCGCTTACAATTTAAATATTGATGGCGTTGGCGCTTTAACGTTAAAAATTACAGGCACTGGTGGCGGATCTACCGCAGTAATCGAAAGAGTTGGTGTAGATAGCGTAAAAACTACGGCCACTTTTACCAGAAATGGCGATTGGATCAGCATTAATTTCAACTTAAAGAAAAATCCAAATGGTGATGTCCGTTTAAGCGGTTACATCACTTCGGCAAATCCAATTACCTTAAAAGGCGAATCGGCATTGGCTGATGGTGCTACAGGTAAATTTACCGCAACTTATAAAGAAGTAGTGAAAGAAACACCTAAAAAAGAGGAGCCTAAAGCTACTTTGGCCATGGGCCCTGTAATTTATCCTTTCTCTGCTTTTGGAAATACTGAATTGCCTAAACAGGAGACTGTACTGATTAAAAACGGTACCATTTGGACGAACGAAAAAGACGGTATCCTTCAAAATGCGGATGTACTTTTAGAAAACGGAAAGATTAAAGCGGTTGGTAAAAACCTTTCGGCCAGCGGCGCAAAAGTAATCGATGCTACAGGAAAACATGTTACTGCGGGCATTATCGACGAGCACTCGCACATTGCCGGCTCCGGAGGAATCAATGAAGGTGCACAATCGGTTTCTGCTGAAGTACGTGTTGCCGACATCATCAACTCTGAAGACGTAAACATTTACCGTCAGTTGGCTGGCGGGGTAACCACTTCTCATATTTTACACGGTTCGGCAAACCCGATTGGTGGCCAGTCGCAATTGATTAAATTACGTTGGGGTAAATCGCCTGAGGAACTGAAATTTGCAGGTGCCGATGGTTTTATCAAATTTGCGCTTGGCGAAAATGTTAAACAGAGTAATTTTGGTACTGGTGCCCGTTTCCCGGTTACGCGTATGGGTGTTGAGCAAACTTTTGTGGATGAATTTACCCGGGCAAAAGAATATGCCAAAGCGCTTTCGGTAAAAGGAAACAGCGTACGTAAAGACCTTGAACTGGATGCCATTGTAGAAATTTTGAACAACAAACGTTTCATTACCTGCCACTCTTATGTACAAAGCGAAATTAACATGTTAATTCATGTAGCTGATAGTTTGGGTTTCAAGATCAACACCTTTACGCACATTTTAGAAGGTTATAAAGTGGCCGATAAAATGAAAGCGCATGGCATTGCAGGCTCGACCTTCTCTGATTGGTGGGCTTATAAAAACGAAGTAGCTGAGGCTATTCCTTATAACGGAAAAATTATGCATAATGTTGGTGTAACCACTGCTTTCAATTCTGATGATGCAGAAATGGCCCGTCACTTAAACCAGGAAGCAGGCAAATCAGTTTTATATGGTAATGTACCTGAAGAAGATGCCCTAAAATTCGTAACGCTTAATCCGGCAAGGATGCTGCATATTGATGACAAAGTGGGTAGCTTAAAAGCAGGTAAAGATGCCGATGTGGTAATCTGGACAGCCAACCCGCTTTCTATTTATGCCAAAGCAGAAAAAACATTTGTAGATGGTGTGGCCTACTGGGACCTTGAAAAAGATGCGCAGGTAATTAAAACACAACAGGCAGAAAAAGCACGTCTGATCCAAAAGATGTTAGAGAGTAAAAGTAAAGGTGGCCGTACGCAACGTCCATTGGGTGATGCACCACGCCTGTATAATTGCGCAACTTTAGAAAACTATTCAGCAGAATTAACCGAGAAAGAACATGCACACTAACAAATATCTACTCAGCCTGGCTTTATCGGCAACAAGCCTGATGTGTTTTGCACAGGCAAACATTTCGCCAGCTAAAAAACAAAGTAAAACCATCGCCATTACCGGTGCAACCGTACATGTGGGTAATGGAACAGTTATTGAAAATGGCACAATCCTTTTTGGGAACGGAAAAATTATTTCGGTTGTAGCCAACGGACAAGTGCCACAGGATGATGTACTGCGTATTGTGGCTACAGGCAAACACATTTACCCAGGTTTTATTGCAGCCACCACCAATTTAGGTTTAACAGAAATTGAAGCGGTAAAAGCAACCCTGGATTTTCAGGAAATAGGCGATTTTAATTCGCACATCCGTTCTATCGTGGCTTACAATACTGATTCGAAGGTTCCGGCTACTTTACGCAGCAATGGGATTTTAATGGCACAGCCAACGCCACAGGGTGGTACCGTTTCAGGCAGTTCATCAGTGGTTCAGCTTGATGCATGGAACTGGGAAGATGCAGCCCTTAAAACTGATGATGCTATGCATGTTACCTGGCCGGTTACCCCTCGTTTTAGAGCCGGCTTTGGAGGCTTCGGCAGACCGCAGTTATCGCCGGAAGTGTTAGCAGAAAGAACGCAGGCTGCAATTGCGCAGTTGACTTCGTTTTTTGCTGAAGCAAAAGCCTATTCCGAAATGGGTAAACCCGAAGTAATTAATACCCGTTTCGAAGCCATGAAAAAGGTTTTCTCGGGAAATGAGAAATTATTTATTGCGGCAGATAGTCAGAAGGATATTGTAGCAGCCGTTAATTTCGCCAGGAAATTTGGCATCACGCCAGTAATTACCGGCGCAGATGAAGCGTATCTGATCATCGATTTCCTGAAAGATAATAACATTACCCTAGTGGTGAAACAACCTCATGCCTTACCCAATAACAATGATGATGATGTAAACATGCCTTATAAAAATGCTGCCATATTGGCCAATGCAGGTTTAAACGTAGTATTGAGTATTGATGGTTATTGGCAACAGCGCAATTTGCCTTTCATGGCTGGTACGGTTACAGCCTGGGGATTGGATAAAGAAAAAGCGCTATCTACCATCACCTTAAACGCAGCAAAAGCGATGGGTGTAGATAAGACCACTGGAAGCATTGAAACAGGTAAAGATGCTACTTTCTTTATCTCTGCCGGCGATGCATTAGATATGCGCACCAATAAAGTAGAACAGGCTTTTATTCAGGGCAGGGATATCAACCTGGATAACCTGCATAAACAATTGGATAAGAAGTTTAGCGATAAATATGCTGCTGAAAAGAAGTAGGCTAACATAATTACAGAAACTGCCAATATTGATTTATTGGCCGTTGTCTATTTCACAAAGTGCTTTTGGCTGTACCAGAAAAACATATCGGGTACCTCCTAAGTGTCACTTAGTGACTGGAATTTGATAATCTCATTACCTCATATTATTTTATCTTTTTATTAAAACTATTACGAGTTAACATAATTCGAGCAGATTAAAGATAAATGAGTTTATAGATTATATTGCCATTTTTAAATGCAATCTTCAACCCAAAATATAATTCCGCGACGTTAGGACCCCCATAGATATATCTTGTAGCCTCATCGAATTCTGACATTGGCCAAAAGCGGATCGGGACACCTGGTAAGCCATACCTAACCTCGACATTTTCTATTTCATTTGCTATCGCAGGGTTAATCAATAAGGAATTTTTAAAAAAATTAGCAGGGAATTGCACATATTTATAATACTCACTGCCTTCAAACCCTTCAACATAGGATTCATCAATATATAAATTTGTCATTACAAGATCAAATATACCCCATGGTATATTTTGTACCGCTCTATAAGAAGTGCTACTAGCATTCGGCATTAAATATACACTAAATGAAGTTTTTGGTGATGTTAATTTAATTGATCCCGATTGATTAATTGTTCCATTAAGTTTAATATTATACGGCACGCCTGAATTTCCTCCTGAAAAACCAGCTACTAAGCTTAGTATGCTTTTTAGAAAAAGATAACTACCTCCTGCGATTTTAGCATCCACATCCGATTTTGGTATTTTTAAAATTTTTGCAATGCCTTCTGATGTTTGAGTATAATAACTTTCTGCTCCCTTTAGCAAACCTAAGGCACTTGTGCTGCCAGCGGCTTGCGGTTGAGCCGTCCCATCCAATTGTAAATTTCCATTTAAAATAACATCAGACTGCGCAATTTCAGAAACACTTATGTTAAAAGATGTATTGGGATCAAATGATGAACTAAAACCACTTACATCAAAATCAGCTATCATCCATTGCTGCACACCAGCTGTAGTAATTGCAGTTTGCTTAAAACTCTCACTTTGAGGATTATCATTAATATAACCGAGATTTTCTATTGTATATGGGGATCTAGTGCTACTATATTTAAATAAATTTGGGTATGATACATTTGGAGCATAACTAAGTGTAATTTGTTGGTATGATGATAAAACATCATAAGTTCTTAATACGCATACCCTCAAAATACCCCTGTACTTGTTATAAAGTAATACAAATGGATAGGCATTGGCTTCATTTGGCGTACCAAAATCACGCGATACTAACATCCAACCATTAGCAGGATACATATCTGCTTTTGAAACATCTACATTACCATAAACTTTTTGAGCACCATCAATAAATGGATTTAAAGTAGTAACACTACCAACAGATCCATTGGCATTGTTGAAGTAAGCAGTCCAACTGTGCTGGGTCCAGTCCCAGGTTGCATCTAAATTTGGATCACCGGGATTTAATGGACGTGAACTGGTTAACTTGGAATTGGATCTCGAAAACAGCTCTGTTTCCTTTGAAATCCGCGGCTCTTTCTTACAAGATGAGACAATTAGTACCAATAGGACTAATAGAGTGCTAATTTTTTTCATATCTGATTTTTTTTATGAAAAGACAGATTTAAAATTAACAATATGTAATATTAAAATTACTTTTAAGTAAAATATTCACGCAAATGCAATACATTAAAAATGCATTTATAAAATCCAAAAAAACGTACGAACAACTATTCAAATGCCGCTGATACTGTTTTCTTAACATTGGCCAAATTTCTAAACTATTTCATAACATAAAATCTTCATCAGCTTAACACTACAATAACACCTTTGCGGTCAGATAACAAATCAAAAAACTGATCATGATTAAAAATTTACTAATTGCAGTGATACTGTTTTTATGCTATGCCACTAATTCGGTAATGGCACAAACCACACAGGCATCAATTTCCGGAATTGTAACGGATGAACAAAAGAAACCTATTCCTGGAGTTTCCATCCAGATCCGGAACAATTCAACCGGCTTTACCACTAAAACCTCTACAAATGCACAAGGAGAGTATACCTTTAAGGAGCTTCCGTTGGGCGGTCCTTATTCTGTAAAAGCCATTTATGTGGGTTTTGGAGAGCAAACCAGAACAGGTTATTACTTAAATCAAGGCGATGCGGTAAAAGTGGCCATCAATATGCAAGAGGCTTCTCAGGATTTAGAAGCCGTGCAAGTGGTAGGCACAACCTTAAAAAACAAAATCGAGAACATCGGCGCAGCTACAGCCATTTCTGCAAAAGCAATTACGCAGTTGCCTGTTAATGGACGTAACTTTACCTCATTAATGGACTTATCTCCATTAAGCAAAGGCGGTAACATCTCTGGTCAGTTAGGTTCTTCTACCAACTACACCATTGATGGTATGAATGCAAAAAACCCAACCTCGGCAGGAAGTACAACCAGCCGCAGCGGTGCACCATATTCTATTTCGATCGAAGCTGTACGCGAATTTAAAGTAGTAACCAATCAATACGATGTTACTTACGGACGTAGCGGCGGTGGTACGGTAAGTGCGGTAACCAAACAAGGTACCAATACATTAAGCGGAAGCGCTTTTACCTATGGCCGTGCCGATTGGTTATCAAGCGGATACGATATAAGGGGGAATAAACGTCAGGCAGATTTTTCTACCTACCAGTACGGTTTCTCATTGGGTGGACCAATTATTAAGGATAAATTACACTTTTTTGTGGCTTGGGATCATCAACGAGATGCTCGCCCGTTGTTAATTGCAGATGTTCAATCTCCGGCAGATGAGTTGCGTTACAACATTAACCGTTCTACACTTGATTACTTTGTTGACGTTGCCCGCTCTAAATACGGCGTTGCAAACTCGCAACAGTATGGTTCATTCCCTAAACGAAGAGGATCTGATGCGGGTTTCGCCCGTTTAGATTGGCAGATTGATGAAAAAAACTTATTAACCATTCGTGATAATTATACTAACGACCGTAATAATTTAGGGTTAGAAGATAATACCGCTATTAATTTATACGAATCTACAGGTAACGATAAAAATGTTGATAATAGCTTATTGGCCACTTTACGTACTTCAATTAACTCGAAATTAACAAACGAATTAAAAGTTCAGCATTTATACACTTACCAAAAAAGTTCTCCTGGTGATCAATTGCCTTCATCGAATATTCCACGTGTAATCGTAGAAGGCGTAACTTCTGTAATCAACGGCACAAACAGGGCAACCAATATCGAAATGGGTGGTCATCGTTTTGCACAGGAAGGCTTTACCAATAACGTATTGCAATTTGTAGATAACCTTTATTATAATACCGATAAGGTAAAATATACTTTTGGTGTCGATTTTATGTACACCCATGCTAAATCATTGTATGGCAGTGAGGTGAATGGCCGTTTCCATGTTCAGGCAGGTACAAAAGATGTAGTTACCAGCGCTCCTGGTGTAACACCTGTAGTAACTACTAAAGTACCTAACTTTGATAATTACGAGAATGGAACCGCTTACCGTTATTTCAGGGAAGTGCCTTTAATGGCCGATCCGAGTGTGCGTTCGAATATTATCAATGCCGGTATTTATGCACAGATGCAGACTAAACTAGCCAAAGGTTTAGATTTAACTGCTGGTATCCGTTTAGATTATGCGCATTATCCTTCCTCACCATTAAATCAACTGGTATTTGATCAATTGGGTGTACGTACCGATAATAAGCTAAAATCGTTCGTTATCCAGCCCCGTGCACAGTTTACCTGGGATATCAATGAACAAAGAACAGACTTTGTCCGTTTTGGAGCAGGTATATTTGCCTCTGACATCAATAACTATGTCACCATTAACAACTTAACTTTTGATGGTAAACATTACGGAACGGTTGATACACGTCTTGGCATCCCTACAGCCTATTTAACAGGTTACAGAAATGATCCTTCAAGCGCGCCAACATTAAGTCAATATCAGCTTGCAACCATCAACACCTATGGCGAAAATGCTAAAGTGCCGGTTGTTTATAAATCAAACTTGTCTTATAGTCACTTCTTTACTCCTAAATTAAGGGTGGGTATTGCAGGTTATGCAACTTTAGGCAGAAACAACTATGTATATGTAGACCGCAACATGGTTGCTAATCCATATTTCAGGTTATCGAACGAGGACAACCGTGGAGTATATGTTCCTCTAGCAAGTATCCCGCTTACCAATGGTGCAGCAGATTGGCAAAAAGGACGTATCAGCGATAAAATTGGCCGTGTATTAGAAATGAACAGTGATGGTAAGGTAAACCAGTTTGCGGTTGTACTTGATGCTACCTGGCAGTATTTCAGAGATGGCGAGGTTACGGTAAGTTATACATACAACGATACAAAAGATAATACTTCATTTAACGGAAACGTGGCCAATACCTCAACTTTATCTTTACCAGTAAAAGATGATCCACGTAATTTAAGCAACATGACTTATTCTGATAATCAGTTCAGGAACAAAGTTGTTTTTTATGCGACATCACCAAGTTTAGCAGGTTTTAACATCGGTGTACGCTACTCTGGTATCGGTGGAACACGTTACAGCTTACTATCGGGCGCCAATACCAATGGTGATTTCGTAGGCACGAATGATCTGGCGTTCATTTTCGACAGGAACAACCCAAATGTTGCCACAAACGTGCGTAACGGCTTACAGAGTATCTTGGATAATCCTTTGGCCAGCCAGAGTTTGAAAGATTATATCAATAAATACTCAGGTCAGATTGCACAGCGTAATGGTGGTATTAATGGATTTTACGGTATAGTTGATGTTAGGGTAACCAAAAAATTCAAGCTGTACAAAACCCACACGATTGAATTATCTGTTGATGCGTTCAACGTAGGCAACATCTTCAAAAAAACATGGGGTGTTAACGAGTCATTGGGTTCGCAGGCTTTATATGCATTGCAAAACCCGGCGTTTGATGCCACCAACCAGAAATTTAATTACAATGTAAACAATGCCGGTATTGTAACCCCATCGGGTAATCCTTACCAGTTCCAAATCGGTTTACGTTACGGATTTTAAACAAATGTTAGCTAAGTATCTTAGCTTAAAGTCATAAAAAAAGGGAATGGATTTTTATCCGTTCCCTTTTTTTATGTTTGTATTCAAAACAACAAAACTTTAATGGGATTATTATTAGACTACCTGAAAAACCACAAGTGGATTGTGGTTCTGGCGTTATTGCTTGCAGGTTTCAATATTGGCTTTTCTTTAATGGACCCTTACTTCACCGGAAGGATTCTGGATTTATACATCAACAAAAGAGCATCTTTTAGTGATAAAAGCACCTATATCTGGGGCGCTTTAGGTTTCATTGGCCTTGCCATCGGTGCAGCAATGGTATCGCGTATTGCGAAGAACTTTCAGGATTACTTTACCAGCGTAATCGTTCAAAAAGTTGGGGCAAAAATGTATGCAGATGGTTTACAGCATTCTTTAAAATTACCCTACCAGGTTTTCGAAGATCAACGCAGTGGCGAAACACTTGGTATTTTACAAAAGGTACGTTTAGACTCCGAAAAGTTTATCACCTCGTTTATCAGTGTGCTTTTTGTAAGTTTAATTGGGATGGTTTTCGTAATCGTGTATTCGGTTTCGATCAGCTACAAAGTAACATTGGTTTATTTCGCTGCAATCCCGATCATCAGTTTTGTAAGCTGGTTTTTAAGCCGCAAAATCAAAACCATTCAACGTTCTATTGTTGGTGAAACTACGGCTTTGGCAGGTTCAACAACCGAATCGCTAAGAAACATCGAACTGGTTAAAAGTTTAGGCCTGGCCGATCAGGAGATAGAAAGATTAAACAAAACCACTTACAAAATTTTAGGTTTAGAACTTAAAAAAGTGAAGTATGTGCGTAGTATGAGTTTTGTTCAGGGTACTACGGTAAACCTGGTTAGAAGTTCTATGATTGTTGTATTGTTATTGTTAATATTCGACAATACCATTTCTCCGGGACAGTATTTCTCTTTCTTATTCTATTCATTCTTTCTTTTTGGTCCTTTGCAGGAATTAGGGAATGTAATACTCGCCTGGCGTGAGGCTGAAGTTTCGTTAGGTAACTTTAAAAAGATCTTAAGTACACCAGTTGATAAAAAACCTGAAAATCCAACTTCTATAGCAAAAATTAAGGATTTAACCTTTAGCAATGTGGGGTTCAAACACCTAACAGCTAATAGAAATGCTTTAGAGAATATTTCGTTTAAAACCCATCACGGGCAAACCATTGCATTTGTTGGTCCATCGGGTTCTGGAAAAAGCACACTGGTAAAACTATTGGTGGGTTTATATCCGGCAAAAGATGGTGAGATTTTATATAATGGTATTCCAAGTAACGATATCGATCTTGATGCCTTACGCGAAAAAATCGGTTTTGTTACACAAGATACACAGCTGTTTTCGGGAACGATAAGAGAAAACCTGTTATTTGTAAACCCTAAAGCTACAGATGAGGAATGTTATAAAGTATTAAACCAGGCTGCTTGTCAAACTTTATTGGCAAGGGCTGATAAAGGTCTGGATTCGCTGATTGGTGAAGGTGGCGTAAAGGTTTCGGGAGGAGAAAAGCAACGTTTATCAATCGCCAGAGCGCTGCTCCGTCAGCCAGATATTTTGGTTTTTGATGAGGCAACTTCTTCGCTCGATTCGATTACGGAAGAAGAGATTACCAAAACCATTCGTTCGGTTTCAGATTTAACCGATCACATTACCATTTTGATTGCGCACCGTTTATCAACGATAAAACATGCCGATAAAATTTATGTTTTAGAGAAAGGCCACATTATTGAGCAAGGAAAACATGAAGAACTAATTGCACAAAATGGCTTATATCAGGCCATGTGGCGCCAACAAATTGGCGAAAGAGTTGTTGAAGCTTAAGTAATTAAAATCTATTTAAATGTCATTAGTAGAAATCAACAGCAACCAGGTGGCCCTGTTCGTGATTATACCAGCCATCTTATGGCTGGCTTTAATCTTAATAGCCATTTATCATATCTCCAGAAATAGCTCAATGAGCTTCAGCGTAAAGGTATTGTGGTTCATCATTATCTTGCTGGCTCCCTTTCTGGGTTCGATTATTTACCTCATGTGGGGCAAGAATAAGAAGTTTTAATTTTCGCCACCAAGAAACAAAGGCACAATAAATTGTTAAATTATAGAGTTGTCAACTTTCTGGCAAACTGCTTATTTAAAGTTGACAACTCACGGTTTTTTGGAAAGCAATTCCAGCAGTTCTTCGGTTTGGTTCTGTCCCGCTGTTCCTCCTGCCGATACCATTGATAAAAACAATATGCTTTACCGGCATCCGTGCCATCGGGTTTAGGTGGCCAGGGCAAATGTATAACTGAGTTTTTTTTTCTGCTGTGAATTTTGCATGAGGGATTAAGGGGGGAAATCGCAAAAAGATATCACCCTGAGCGTAGTCGAAGGGCATTTATTTGCAATTTATCAATCTCAAGAAGTCTTCGACTACGCTCAGACTGACAATTTCAGAGTTGTCAACTTTCTGGCAAACTGGCTATTAAAGTTGACAATTCTACAAGGGAATCCTCATCCTGAATTTATTTAGCATGAAAATCCTTCGAAATGTTTTTAGGCAGCAACTAAACAACTTTACTCGTTTGTTCATTAATATCCTGCAAACTCAGCCTGGTTAACGGCCTTGTTTTTAACCAGGTAATAAATGCGATTCCAATGGTCATACTTCCACCAAAAACGACCGCTGGAATAGTTCGCATTAATTTAGCTGTCAAACCAGATTCAAAAGCGCCAATTTCATTTGACGAACCTATAAACATGCTATTTACAGCCGATACCCTTCCACGCATCTCATCAGGCGTAAGCAATTGCATGATGGTTTGACGGATGATCACACTCACGCTGTCGAATGATCCTTCCAGAAACAAGAAAAACAGCGTTAAATAGAAACTCTTAGATAGCCCGTAGCAAATAATACTTAAACCAAATCCGGTAACCGCTATAAGCAGGTTTCGCCAGGGCTTGCCCATTGGCGAAAAACGTGTCATTGCCAACATGGTAATTACGGAGCCTGTTGAGGCCGCAGCACGCATAAAGCCTAATCCCCCGGCTCCCACTTTTAAAATATCATTGGCAAAAACAGGCAGAAGGGCTACAGCCCCCCCGAAAAACACCGAAAATAGGTCCAGGCTCATCGCCCAAACCATCATTTTTGTTTTAAATACAAATTGTATCCCCTCTGTTAAGCTTTGCCCAATACTCATTTTAGGAAGGAATTTAGGCGGATGCACTTTTAGAAAAAAGATGCAGATTAATGAAATGAATATAAATGAAATAATCACAACATAGGTTACGGTAATTCCAAGAAAACCATAAATTAAACCTCCTGCTGCAGGACCTAATATTGACGCCAATTGCCAGCTTGAACTACTCCATGTACTTGCATTTGGATATATCTCTTTCGGCACAATAGAAGCCTGTAAGGAGAAGTTTGCGGGGCCGAAAAAACCTCTTGCAAGACCAATACAAAAAACCATACCATATAGAATTTTTACAATCCAATCATTAGATAGATAAGGCTTCATGTAAATGCTTGTTACGACCAGCATAGTTACCGAGCATAAAAATACAGTTGAGAATATTTTAAGCAATAGTGCTCTTTTTTCACTTTTATCTGCAATATATCCACCATAGAGTGCAATTGCTATTGCTGGAATGGCTTCGCAAAGTCCAATTAATCCTAATGCAAGAGGATCCTTAGTTAAATGATAAATGTAGATACCAAGTACAATAGCTTGCATTTGATAAGCAAATGTGAAAAAAAATCTCAGCCCGATGTAAGAACGAAATTCTTTATACCGCAAGGCAGCGAATGGGTCTTGTTTAACGATTACGGAGTTGGGATTTGAATCTGACACTGAGAAGAGTTTATCTGCAAAATTAAGCTTTGAAAATGAATAAATTGCAATAGATAAATGTTTAAGATGGATTATTCATGTAGATAGCTGATAAGGTAAAGAGTTGATTATTCGGTGAGCTGACTAATTGATGATAAGCGTATATAAACTGAACTTCTATCCTCTTCCTCTTACCAAATCCTCATCTCACCAGCTTACTGAAACAAAAAAACCCGATGAATAGCCTTACACTATCCATCGGGTCGAATTTTAAATGATGCGCTTAGTATCCCGGGTTTTGTTCGAGAGCGTTATTTTTGTTTACTTCATCGCGGCTAAATGGCCTGAAATAAAGTTTATCATTCCAACTCCTATTTTCCTGTGCATTTTCTACAACTGGGGTATAGGTATAATCGTAAACGGTATTGTCGTAATGATAAGGGGCCGACATGGTTTTGCCAGATTTAAATTTACCTGTAACCTTAATATAAGTGGTTTTTCTGCCCAATGTTTCGCTAGCGATTAACCACCTGCGGGTATCATGATAACGTTGTTCTTCGTAAGCCATTTCGATACGGCGTTCGTGACGGTAAACCTCTCTAAGTCCATCCTGATCTGTAGCGGTTACCGCTGGCATACCTGCTCTGAAACGGATTTTGTTTAACCACTCTGTTGCTTTACTTAATTCACCAAGCTCAATACTGGCCTCAATAAAATTAAACACTGCTTCGGTATACCTGAAGAATGGCCACGGTACATTCTGCGACATAGAAGCATCAACAATAGTTGGATCCGGATCGATAAATTTATGATAATAGTATCCGGTCCAACTGCCATTCCAGTTTTCGATAGAACTCGCACGTGTATCTAAACCTTTAAAGTCGATTCGGGAACCATTATCCATTAAGTCGTATACTCCAGTTTGGATCTGGCTGGCAGGGTCCACGTTACCCGAAGCTTTATCGCGTGGTTTCCAACCTGCACCATCATACAAAACGGTAGCATAAAAACGAGGGTCTCTGTCCTGATAAGGATTAGCTTTTTGTGTGGTATTTGTCCAGCTAAATTTACTGCCATCTTTCATCTCATAATCATCAACCAGCAAGCCGATAGGTGTATTTCCAGCCCAGTTATGGTAACCATTCGGCCCATTTTGCTGCGCATGTTTAATATTATTCTGGATGATAAAATAACGTGCAAAAATGAGTTCTGATGCCGCAGTAGCATCTATACCCGGTGCCTTACTTGCTCCGCCCATGGCAATGCTTTTATAATTTAACTGGCCATCTGTTACCGAAGCGGGCGCAGAAAGATTTAACTTATAACCTGTACCTAAATCCATAACTGCTTTAGCAGCAGTTTGAGCCAAACGGTAACGGTCTGGCTGGCTGCCACTTGCATAACTTAAAAAATCTAATTTTTGAGCAGCAATACCAGTAACTTTAGAAGTAAGTTTCGCCCTGTCATGCAAATCGCTCGCAGCGTATATCAACACTCTTGATTTTAAGGCCAATGCCGCAGTTGCGGTAGTACGCCCTTTATCTAACGTTTTGCCTGTTAACAACCTGCTGGCTTCATCGCAATCTTTAACAATAAAGTTTACACACTCTTCGTATGTATTTCTTTTTACATTATAATTATCATCTAGCACATAAATTTTTGTGATAAGGGGTACAGCGCCATAGTAACGCAATAACTGCTGATAGTAGTAAGCCCTTAAAAAATAAGCTTCGCCCAATAACTGATCTTTTAACGATTGGCTGCTCAAACCGTTATCGCCACTGGTTATTTTTTCAATGGTAATATTACAGGCCCTGATGCGGTTGTACATTTGTTTATACGCCCAGGTATCGTCAACCCAACCTAATGTAGAAGGGTTAATGGTAGCATTATTAACCAGATCTATACCGCGGGTTGGGTGTGTAAACAAGGCTTCATCTGAAACAGAAGCTAACATTTGTTCAGAGAAACCTCCATTACCCAATCCGTTATAGATATCATTAACGAAGGCCTGTGCAGTTGCCGGATCTTTCCATACTGATTCTGCCGGCACCTGGCCGGGCGATTCTACATCTAAAAAATCTTTTTTACAGGATGCTGCAAAAATGATGGTGAAAATTAATATATAGAGCTTTATATTTTTATTTATTGCTTTCATATTCTTGATTGTAACGGTTAAACTTGATTACACTTTAAAAAGCGGCTTTAATACCAAAATTGATTACCCTGGCCTGTGGATAATATTGGCCACTCGAATTGGTTGATTCGGGATCCCAGATCTTGATTTTATCCAATGTAGCCAGGTTTAATCCGTTCGCATAAACCCTTACACTGTTCAGCCCCACTTTTTCTACCACGGTATTTGGCAAGGTATAGCCTAACTCTACGTTTTTAAGCCTGATGTAATTATTGCTCCGCAACCAATAAGTATTGTTTAATGCATTATTGCTATCAGTATAATAGGTAGCTCCACGGTTAGATAAACGCGGATTTACCGAGCTTGGGTTATCAATGCTCCAACGGTTTAGGTATGACCACTCCAGGAAATTGCCAATATCGCCAGATTCGGTTATACCTACAATCTGCATTCCGCCGGTTGCCCCCTGAACGAGTACCGACAAATCGAACCCTTTATATTGCAGGTTTAAATTGAAACCTCCGGTAAAGGTTGGTGTACCGTTTTTATCCAGCCGGATTTTATCATCGGCATTGATTTTGCCGTCTCCATTAATATCCTTAAACTTCATATCGCCAGGGCGTAAGGTGCTGGTTAGCGCGCTATAATTTAATGTATTGGCATTAATTTCTGCCTGGTCTTTAAAAACGCCATCATAATCGTATACTAACCAGGAGTTGGTTATGCGGCCTGTTGAATACTGCCATTCAGGAGCACCGGGGGTTTCATCCCAAAAAATGATTTTATTTTTCGCATACCCCCCGTTTACACTCACTCCAAAGTTTAAATCACCTACCTGGTCATTGTAGCTCAATTTAAATTCAAAACCTTTGTTGTTTACTTTCCCTAAGTTAACAGGCGGTAAACGATCGGTAATACCCGAGCTTTCAGGCACAGAGCTACCTCTGCTAATTAGAATGTTTGTACGCTTATTATAGAAATAATCTAATTCAAGTGATAATTTGTTATTTAGAAAGGATGCATCCAAGCCTACGTTGGTATTATTGGCTACTTCCCATCCAAAGTTGAAATTAGGTACTTTCCCTTCTGTTAGCGTTTTAGTAACAAGATCATTAAAGGTATATGTTCCAAAATTCATTAAGCTGAGGTATTGGTATTCTTGCAGCACATCTCCAAAATAAGCTTCAGCACCCATCTGACCATACGATGCCCTCAGTTTTAAATTATTTATGAACTTAACATTTTCCTTGAAGAAAGACTCTTCAGATAAACGCCAGCCTACTGATACACCAGGAAAAAAACCAAAACGTCTGTTAGTTGGAAAAATGTACGATCCATCTACACGCCACAGAAATTCAGCAAGGTATTTTTCTTTATAGTTATATCCAGCCCTTCCGAAATAACTTAACCGTGCCCGTTTGAAAAGACGATTGGGATCATTGGCACCATCTAAATTACCTAATGATTGCTCGCGTTCATCACCAGCCAATAATTCCTGAACAGATTGTGAAATAAAATATCTTCTGAAAGCGGTAAAACCATCATTATCAACTTTTTCCCGGGTTACCCCAGCCATCAAACCAATATTATGATCACCAATTTTTTTATCATAATTAATCATTCCCGTCAGGTTGATGGCCAATTGCCCGCCAGCAGTTTCCCTTAGCCTTGGATCGGTATATTGCGACCGTACCGTACCTGTTAATACTGGCGTTACACCATCGGCCTGAAACGTTTTTTTATCCCAATCGTAAAGTGTCCAGGGTAATTGCCAGTTTTTCTGTCTGCCAGAATATTTATCAATCGCAGCAGTTCCCGTTACTTTTAATCCTTCAACGCCAGGAATCTTAATTTCTACCTTACCTGTGGTTTGAAAGTAATCTCTGACATCTTTATTAGTTCCCGTTAAATCTGTAGTAGATACTACCGGGTTATAACCATATTCAATATCCTTTCCAGGCTTGCCATCTGGCCATATCGCAATTTCATTTGGACGTCCCCTCATTAAAAACCTGAAGATATCACCAGCTCCAACTGTTGGGAAATTACGGTCTTCTTCTCTGGCCGATACTCCTAAAGTTGTGGTAATATATTTACTCAGCTTTGCTTCGAGATTAAATCGCATATCGTACTGCTTGTACCCTGTTGCAGAATTTTTATAATATCCATCCTGATCCAGATAGCCCAAAGAAACCAGGTACTTTACATTTTCACTGCCCCCGTTGATCTGAACATTATGCCTTTGCTGAGGCGACCAGTTCTGAAAAGTCGTTTTAAACCAGTCGGTATTGGGGTACCTTAGCGGATCTGAACCATCGCCAAATTTCCTGATTTCATCAGCCTTATAAGCGGCATTAATTGTTTTTCCGGTTGTAGAAGTATAAGAGCCGGTAGATTTAAAACTGTTCCATGCCGCCGACCATTCATTTGGATTAATATCGGAACCAAAGATATTCAGCTCATTCAGAATTTCGGCATATTGTACGGAATTAGCCATTTTCGGTATACGTGTAGGCTGTTGTAAACCATAACTAAAGTCGTATGAAAATTGTGGCTTTCCTGATTTACCCAATTTGGTGGTAATTAAGATTACCCCGTTAGCCGCTTGCGAACCGTAGATGGCAGCAGATGCATCTTTTAAAACCGATACACTTTCAATATCGTTTGGATTTAACCTTTCGATACCACCAGCGCGGTTGGGGATACCATCAATTACAATCAATGCATTGTTATTTCCAAGCGAGTTTGTTCCACGGATTCTGATAGTAGAACCGTCGTAGCCTGGCTCTCCACTCCCCTGTAAGGCTGTTACACCAGGTAAGCGTCCGGCTAATGAATTGGTTAAGTTTACGGATGAGGATTTAGCAAGTTCAGTACCTTTAACAGATGCTACAGCACCTGATACAACTGCCTTTTTTTGGGTTCCATACCCTACTACTACTACTTCGGATAAGTTTTGATTATTCTCTGATAACCGTACATTAATGCTGGTTTGGTTCTTTACCTGAACTTCCTGATCTACGTAACCTACGTAGGTAAATACGAGTGTTGCATCTTCAGGCACCTTAATACTAAAATTTCCGGAGCCGTCGGTTACCGTAGTTGCTGTGCCTCCCTTCAACTTCACGCTTACGCCTGGAATCGGGCCTTTGGCATCTGTAACTTTACCCTTCACAATAATATCCTGGAGGGGCATTTTGTAAAAATCAAAAGGTTCCTTTTCATGCAATGATGTTTCGGCAGACATGCTGGCAAGTGGAGAAAAGACGAGACAACCACCGCAAACAAGAAACATGCTACCTCTGGCAAAAGTCCTCAATAGATTTTTTTTCATAGTTTTTCAATTTATTTTGGTTAGATATTGATTGTAATACAATTTAATATTCATAAGTAATCATGAACTGTCGATATTTGCATTATTATACCTTGATCTATTGAATTAATTATCTAAATCAATCTCCCTGTAGGACTGTTGTTTGATAAATGATCAATAAATCACGTAAACCATTATGAATCCCCTATCTGATACATAACTAATTATACTAAATAAAACTACTGAATAAGGCACACTCTGACTTAGACTTGTCAACTTAACAGTTCATAATTGGTTACACGCAAGATAGGAATATTGCGAATTTAAAAAAGGGGGTAAAATAATAATTGTGAGGGGCTGAATCGTAAAAAAACCATTACAAAACTACGCGAAGTAGGACAAATAATACAACACCAAATATTATTGCAAAAAGCAGGGAAAAGACGTTGAAATGGAAAGAGAAAATTTAAATGGTATTAGATGCTTACTTTCTTTTGTAATTTAAACAGAATTTAGATTTATATGATAACTAATTTTCCAGTTTTCGTATCAAGATTTTTTCTATAAATGTGAGCACCTTGTATGAATATCGAATTGATACAATTACAGGCATATATGGATTAATAGGCACTTATTTTCCGTAAAAATGATCATAATCAAGGATATAGTAAAATTTATGAAATCTTATCAAAAGAAATCCCTCTCTCCAGCCTTTGTAGATGTGCCTTTAGAATCGCATTTTCAGGTTTTTCTAACTGCGGATCTACCGAAAAAAGTTCAATAACGGTATTTCGTGCTTCAGATAAAATTACCTGATCTTCAGCCAGATCTGCAAGTTTTAGATCCAGCACACCACTTTGCTGTGTACCGGTAATATCTCCGGGACCACGAAGCTGAAGGTCTATTTCCGATATTTCGAACCCGTTGTTGGTCCTCACCATCGTTTCTAAACGGATTTTGCCCTCTTTACTGAGTTTATTACCACTCATTAAGATACAGAAAGACTGCTCTGCCCCACGACCTACCCTGCCACGCAACTGGTGAAGCTGTGAAAGACCAAACCGTTCGGCATTTTCAATCACCATTACAGAAGCATTAGGTACGTTAACGCCTACTTCAATTACGGTTGTAGCCACCATAATCTGACTTTTTCCATCAATAAACTGCTGCATTTCGAACTGCTTATCTGCATTTGGCATTTGTCCATGCACAATACTAATCTGGTAATCGGGTCGGGGAAATTGGTAGCTCAGCTGCTCAATTCCAGCTTCGAGATGTAAAAGGTCTAACTTCTCGCTTTCCTTAATCAAAGGATAAACAATATAAACCTGCCTTCCTTTGGCAATTTCCTGCTTCATAAAACCAAACATTCTAAGTCGTTGGCCTTCAAAAAGGTGCCTTGTTTCGATTGGTTTTCTGCCTGCAGGTAATTCATCAATAATAGAAACATCAAGATCACCATATAGGGTCATTGCCAAAGTACGCGGAATTGGCGTAGCAGTCATTACAAGGATATGGGGAGGGATAATATTTTTCCGCCAAAGCTTAGCACGTTGTTCCACCCCAAAACGGTGTTGTTCATCGATTACAACCAATCCTAAATTTTTAAACTGAACCTTATCTTCAATCAATGCATGCGTTCCAATCAAAATATCGATTTCTCCATTCTCCAATTGATTGTGCAAAACAGTACGTTCCTTCTTTTTAGTATTTCCGGTAAGAATGGAAACACGCACCAGGTCTTGGGTTACAAGCTCTGTGATAGAGGCATAGTGCTGACGCGCTAAAATTTCGGTCGGAGCCATCATACAAGCCTGATAGCCGTTATCATTTGCCAGAAGCATGCTCATCAATGCAACAGCCGTTTTACCACTCCCTACGTCGCCCTGAACAAGCCTGTTCATTTGTACACCGCGTTGTGTATCAATCCTGATTTCCTTAACTACACGTTTTTGAGCATTAGTTAACTCAAATGGCAAAAATTCCTTATAAAAACGGTTTACCTTTTCACCAACTTTATCGAAGGTTGCACCTTTAAATTTTAATTGACGCAAGTGTTTATTATGCAGAAGTTGCAGCTGAATAAAAAACAGCTCCTCAAACTTTAGCCGCCTTTCAGCAGCACTTAAATCCTTTTGATTTTTAGGAAAATGAATATTCAGCAATGCCATCTTTTTATCCGGCAACTGATATTTATCGATGATATACTGCGGAAGGTTTTCAGGTACCTGCGTAATAACCTGATCCAATAAACCCGCAATCAGGCGCTGCAGGCCTTTTGAATCGAGATTAAATTTTTTAAGCTTTTCTGAGGAGTTATAAACAGGCTGCAGGGTTAAATTCCCTCGTCCCACCTGTTTGCGCTGATACAGCTCCATTTCAGGATGTGAGATGCTGAATGTTCCGTTAAAGATGCTTGGTTTCCCAAAGGCCACGTAAGCTGTCCCCACAGTAATGTGATCGTCAACCCATTTTAAGCTCTGGAACCAAACCAATTCCATAATTCCTGTTTCATCTTTAAAAACAGCAATAATACGTTTCGCCCTTTTATCTCCTATTACTTTTTTGCTGATTACACGCCCGATAATCTGGATATACTGCGAATCGGGATTAATCTGATTGATCTTAAAATATTTTGTACGGTCTATATACCTGAAGGGATAGTGTGCAAGCATATCCCGATAAGTGAATAAGCCGAGATCCTTCTTCAAAACATCGGCACGGCTTGTACCAACGCCTTTCAAAAACTCAACAGGTGTATCTAATACCGAATTAAACAAAATATTCTACTGTTTCTTGTAAAACAACACTTTTTAGCAAAGCCGCATTAAAAATAACGATCGATAGCAGTAAAAGCAAATAAGCAAAAAGTTGGTGCAGATCTATTTTCTCATTAAAGTAGAAAAATACCACGGTAAAAGCAACAATTGGATTGAGATAAATTAAAATACCCGGAGCAGAAGAGGGCATTGCCATCAAGGCATAGGAATTTAAAAAAAATTGGAAAATGCTGAATACAATGGCGATCAAAAATATATGCAACCAAAAGAAGGTTTCGGTAGAAAAAGGAGCAGCATTGAGAAAATACAAAGGCAGCATCATTAATCCGGATAAAACCAATTGAATGCCTAAAAAATTAAATTTATCTACATCTTTAATTAATTTTAGCACAATAACATATATAGCATAAAAGGATAATAGCCCACATAATTTCATGTAAGGAGCCTGCTACCAACAGAAATTTAGATCATTTTTACTACTTGCTTTCTGAATAAAAGAGTGGTTCCCCAAACAACAATAATGGAAACCAATATTCTGTAGTACTAAATTCTTATGGTTGAAAACCTTTTATATTACGCAAAGATATAGACATTGTTCCCCAGATAATTGTAAGGAACAATGCCCGATATAAAATATTTGCTCTTGTTTTCTACAAAAATTAGCCCGCAACCGCGATTACAGAGATTTCTACATTAACATTTTTAGGTAACACCGAAACCTGAACTGTTTCCCGAGCTGGAAAATCAGCAGTAAAATACTGTCCATAAACCTCATTTACCTGAGCAAAGGTTCCCATATCGGTTAAGAAAATAGTAGACTTTACTACATTCTCAAAAGTTAAACCTGCTTCAAGCAAAACTGCTTTAAGGTTCCGCATCACCTGGTGCGTCTCTTCTTCAATATTACCTATATTTAATTCTCCGTTTTCTGGATTAATGGCAACCTGGCCCGATACGAATAAAAAATTTCCAGCTTGTACAGCTTGGCTATATGGTCCAATTGGAGCTGGAGCATTTGTTGTTTTAATAATTTGTTTCATAAAAATTGGGGTTATTTAGCAAGCCATTGAATAAGCTTATAGATAATACCTGCAAGAAAAATCAAGATGGCCAATGCATTAATGAAATGCATAATTCTCAGATTGATATTATTTGGCCTGTTTGGATCCTTTTTTCTAAAGAAGTACATAATACAAACTTAGCTAAAAAGCTTAACACAGAAAATTAAAAGGCATAAAAAAAGTCCTGACTTTCATCAGGACTTTCTTAAATCTTATATTGAAATACTAGTTTCTAGCAGTTTCAACACGACGGTTTTGGATACGACCTTCTTCAGTATCGTTAGAAGCAATTGGATTAGCTTCGCCATTACCTTTAGTAGCAACTTGACTAGCGTTAACGCCAGAGTTTACTAAGTAAGTTTTAACAGAGTTAGCTCTGTCTTTAGATAATTTCAAGTTATATGCAGCAGTACCTTCGCTTGAAGCGTAACCGTTTACAGTTACTTTACCACCGTTTTCACGTAACACTGAAGATAATTTATCTAAAGTAGGGTAAGACTCAGTTTTTAAAACTGAAGAGTTGAAATCGAAACCGATTTTTTCGAAACCAGTTACATTCGAAGCAACAGAATCAACTGGAGCAACTTTTGGAAGAGGACAACCTGAACCATCAACAGCAGTACCAGCAGGAGTTCCTGGGCATTTATCGAATTGATCAGAAACACCGTCACCGTCAGTATCTTTTTTCAAATCTTCAACAGATTTCTCAACAGCAGAAACACGGTTTTTTAATGCTTCAACTTCTTGACGTAAAGTTGGATCTTTTAACTCATCATACATAGTAGCTAATGGGTTAGTCCACTCTAAACTTGGTTTAGCAGAAGAACCTAAAGAGAATTCTAAACCAGCATAACCGTATGAGAATTTATCTTTAGTTGTACCTTTTGCATAAACTCCGTCTAAGTTATCAGCATCAACAAAGTTCATGGTGTAACCTAAATTAAAGTTAACACGCTCAGAAACTTTGAATTTAACACCAGCACCAACTGGAATGTAGAAACCTTTTACGTAATCTTTAGCATCATGTCTGTCATCAGCAGGACCTACAGCAGTACCTTTCCAGTCGATAGTTTGACCAGAACCAGTAGTAATTTTTGGAGCATAAGCCATATAACCAGCACCGGCAGTTAAAAAGAAACCTACTGAATTCTCACGACGTAAGAAATCGATAGAACCTACGTTTACAACACCACGTAAATCTACAGCATATTGCAATTGAGTTTCGAAGTCTTTTACAGCTGGGTTAGAAATACCTTCGTTAGTACCTGAAAGTTTACCACGGGTTCCGTTTAATTCTAATCCGAAAGAGTGACCTAATTGTTTACGGATATTTAAACCGTAACCTAAATTAGCATCCCATTTGTTAAAGTCATTAGAACCGCCGATAGCAACAACTGGCATTAAAACACCACCGTGTACACCAATAGACCAAGTTCTGTACTGTCCTCTACCACCAAATACCTTGACAGCAGAAGAGGTTGCAGGAGCATCCTGAGCGACAGCAAGAGAAGCAACTCCTGTTAATGCCACTAAAGAAAGCGCAACACTTTTCTTTAAAGTAGAATAATTCATAATCTTTTTTCTTTTTTAAGGGTTAAACAATTTAATTGATTAATTTTTCAGTAAAGGCAAAATTAATCAAAATTTTAAATTTTCAAACTTTTATACAAACTCCGTTCCAAACTTTACAGTAGTTAATCATTTTATTACATTTGGCCATTACCAATATAAAATACCATTTTCATGAAATACCCTACCATTGATCAGTCATTATTTGTTTTAAATAGAAAAAACTTCACTAACAACCTAAAAAGCAATTCACTAGCTGTATTTAACTCAAGTGATGAATCCCCTAGAAGCGGTGACCAGAGTTTTGTTTTTAAGCAAAATCCTGATTTATTTTATTTATCAGGAATTGATCAGGAACAAACAATTTTACTATTATATCCTGATTGTCCTAATCCTTTGTACAGAGAAGTCCTGTTTTTAAGACAGACGAACGACTATATCAAAGTTTGGGAGGGATATAAATATACCAAAGAGCAGGCAAAAGCTGCTTCCGGCATTCAGTCCGTATATTGGTTAGAAGATTTTGATAACATTATACATAGCATCGTTAACTATGCTGAGCATATTTATTTAAATACAAACGAAAATGATCGGTATGCTCATGAAGTTCCTTATCGCGATATCCGTTTCATTGGGAAAATGAAATCAAAATATCCATTGCATCATTATGAACGCTCGGCACCAATTATGCGGAATTTACGTGCAGTTAAATCGGATGTGGAGATCGAATTAACTAAAAAGGCATGCGCAATAACCCGCGATGCTTTTATCAGGGTATTAAAATTTACCAAACCCGGTGTTAAAGAATATGAAATTGAAGCAGAAATTATACACGAATTTATCCGTCAGGGAGGGACAGGCCATGCCTACACACCTATTATTGCCTCCGGCCATAATGCAAACATACTACACTATAATGATAATAACCAGGTTTGTAAAGATGGGGACGTAATACTTTTCGATTTTGGAGCAGAATACGCCAATTATAATGCAGATATGAGTAGAGCTATTCCTGTTAACGGCAGGTTTACGCAAAGACAAAAGGAAGTATACAACGCAGTGCTGTACGTAATGAAAGCGTCGATTAAATTAATTAGCGAAGGGACAATATGGAATACTTACCACGAACAAGTTGGCGAAATTATGACAGAGCAACTCATTAATCTTGGGCTGATATCTACAACAGATGTAAAGAACCAAACCGCAGCGTGGCCGGCTTATAAAAAATATTTTATGCACGGCACTTCGCATCACTTAGGTATAGACGTACACGACTTTGCAGGAAGATATACTCCATTTGCAAATGGGAACATCCTTACTGTAGAGCCGGGCATTTATATTCCGGAGGAAGGCTTGGGCATCCGTTTAGAAAACAATATCCTCATCACAGCGAATGGAAATATAGATTTAATGGCCGATATCCCACTAGAAGCTGAAGAAATTGAGGAGATTATGAATAGTTAATTCCGGTTGGCAAGTTGGCAGTATTCAATTTGCAGTTTACAGTTAGACTTAGCAATAAGCAATCTCAACAGTTAACTATTGCCAAACTCATCCGCAAAACGATAAATATTAAAATCATCTTGTTTTAAGGCTGTCTGAACTTTTTCTCGCAGCCTTTTTTTATCAATATGCTGCATTTTTTGATGCTGCATAAGTTTCCATGCTTTTTCTGCAAATAGAAAGGCTTTTCGGTTATCATCAAAAACCTCGGGTTTGATAATCCATTTACACAATTCTTCTATACCTACATTTTTATCAGCAACAGTTTTTAAGATTGGAATAACCTTTGCGCCTTGATGAACGATTTTTTTTAGATTATTGGCAAAGGTATCTGCTCCTTCTCTATCAGCCTTATTAATCACAAAACAATCGGCAATTTCCATCAACCCGGATTTGATATTCTGAACTTCATCTCCGGATTCTGGCACCAATACAACAATAGTTTTATCCGCCAGTCCTGCAATTTCTACTTCAGATTGCCCAACCCCAACCGTTTCAACAATAATCAGATCAAAATTAGCTGCTTTTAAAACATCAACCATTTCGATTGTTTTTGCCGAAATACCGCCCAAAGCACCACGTGTAGCCAAAGATCGGATAAAAACATTTGGATTATTAAACTGACCAGCCATACGGATACGATCGCCCAACAAAGAGCCAAAATTAAATGGAGAGGTTGGATCTATCGCCAATACAGCAACGCGTTTCTCCCCGGCAACTAAATGATCGGTTACCGCATTTACCAAAGTACTTTTGCCAGCACCAGGAGGCCCGGTAATACCCAAAACGGGAACATTATTCTTACTATCTAAATCTCTTAAAATCGAATCTGCCGGTTTAATATCATTTTCAACAAGCGTTAATGTTCTTGCCAAAACTTTATAATTACCCTTCTTTACTTCGCTTAAAATGGATAGATGCGTATTCATCAATAAAACTATCTTTGTACAAATTAACAAAAAATATCAGCTACAAAGCGCCCCACAATGAAAGTTACCGGTTTTACATTTTTAAGAAATGCTATTGTTAATGACTACCCTGCAAAAGAGGCGATACTTTCTGTGCTGCCATTGTGCGACGATTTTATTGTTGCATTGGGAAACTCTACAGACGCAACTTCTGAAATGATTAAGAGCATTGATCCTAAAATCAGAACAATTGATACCATTTGGGATGAAAGTATACGTGAAGGGGGGCGTGTTTTTGCTGATGAAACCAATAAGGCGCTGGCAGAAATAAATGAAAATACAGATTGGATGATCTATATCCAGGGCGATGAAGCCATTCATGAAGATTATCTTCCACTGATTAAAAAAGAAATGGAAGACGAACTTAACAATAGCAATGTTGAGGCCTTACTCTTAAAATACAAACATTTTTATGCCTCTTATGATTATCTGGCCGAATCCCGGCGTTGGTACAGAAGAGAAGTCAGGATTATCAAAAACCTTCCGGGAGTTCACTCTTACAGAGATGCCCAAGGCTTCAGGATTAACGACAGGAAACTTAAGGTTAAGCTAATTGATGCTTATATTTATCATTATGGCTGGGTGAAACCGCCAAAAGGACTACAAGGTAAGGTGCGGAATTTTAATCAGTTTTATCAAACAGACGAGTGGATTGAAGAAAATTATCCGATGCAAGACAGCCACGATATGCATAATGCCGATCGTTTGGTTCATTTCAAAGGTACCCATCCCAAAGTAATGCAGGCAAGAATTGCTGCAGCAAACTGGAAATTTGAAAAAGATTTAACGAAAGAAAACTCAAAAATGAATTTCCGCAGAAGGGTTTTGCAAAAAATTGAAGATCTAACCGGATTACGTTTATTTGAATACCGAAACTATAAAATCGTAAAGTAGGCCTCAATTTAAATCTGCCTATATTTGTATCATCAAATTACATCATTAATGAAAAAGCCCAATATCTTAGTGACCTTCGATTCAATGAAAGATGCCAATTGCGGTTATTTTTCCTTCGGGAAGGGGCTGGGCGATGCATTGATCCAGGAAAACAAAGGAAATTTTAAGCTCAAATTTTATCTTTTTAAACACACCCAATATCTTTTTAATGGCTTGGTTGATATCATTTATCTATCCCGGTTAGACCGGTTATTCTTTAAGGGGAAAAATGATTTCGATGTTGTTCATCTTTCTGATCAAACCTGCAGATTAAGGCCAGGCAAGGTAAATGCAAAAAAAATAATGACTGTTCACGACATGAACAAGGTGCATTTAAAATTTAGCAAACCATACAGAATTCAGGTATATCTAAAAAAACTAGGCAAGCTCATTTCACAGTGTGATAAAATTGTATGTATATCGCAGTTTGTTGCAAATGATGTGAAACACTATTTCCCTGAATCAGCAAATAAAATTAGTGTAATTTATAACGGGGCCGATAAATTAGTTTCGGATGAAAATCATCAGCCAGCCTTTAAACCTGGAAAAAAATTTCTATTTACCATTGGTTTGCTTTCAGTACAAAAAGGCTTTCACCTATTACCTGCATTGTTAAAAGATAATAATTTCGAACTGGTAATTTCGGGCAGGGAAACACCTCACAAACAGCGAATTTTAGAGGAAGCAGAAAAACATAACTGTTTAGATCGGGTTCATATTACCGGGCCAATCTCTGATGAAGACAAAGCCTGGTACTATAAAAACTGTGATGCTTTCTTATTTCCTTCAGTTGCCGAAGGTTTTGGTCTTCCTGTAATCGAGGCCATGCATTTTGGAAAACCCGTGTTTCTGTCTAAATTCACTTCACTTCCCGAGGTTGGCGGCGATGTTGCGTATTACTTCGACAATTTTGAACGCGAACACATGCAGGAGGTATTTAATAAAGGTATGAGTGATTTCACCCAAAATAATCGCTATAAACAAGCTGTTGCCCAGGCAGAAAAATTTTCATGGGAAATTGCTGCCAACCAGTATCTGAATTTATATCAGGAATTGCTTGATCAATAATTTTCAATATCAGAAGTATTGCATACTACGATTTTATTCTTTCTTTCAATAATTACGGTTAAATATTGATGTGCAATCCTTAATAATACATCCGCACGTCGAACAGCATGTTTTTTTTAAAAAATTAAAAAATTGTAATTTAAATAGAGTAAGATTCCCACCATCTTATTCATTATATGAAAAACCGTACATTTGTTTGAATTTTATTGTTTTTTTTGACTAGGTCATTTCCTAGTTTCCATTACATATACAATACTTAATGAAAACTTATTTTCGTTTATTATCATTTGCCAAACCTATTGAAAAGTTTGCTATACCTTATCTTATAACAACATTATTTGGGATTTTTTTTAATACTTTCCTATTTACACTGCTTGGGCCTTTAATGCAGGCGCTGTTTTTAGGAAAATGTGATGATCCGACTAAAATTGCAGAAAGCAAAAGTTCATGGGATTTATTGGGTCGCTTTAACAACTACATCGATGGTATTATTGCTGACGATAAAATTCTGGCGCTAAAAATAATTTGTGTCATTATTATTGCAACAGTATTTCTTGCTAACTTTTTTCGCTATTTCTCTCAGCGTTTTATGGAAGATTTACGTGTGCATACGTTACTTAACATACGTAAAACGGTTTTTAATAACGTAATGAATTTGCATGTTGGCTACTTTAATAACGAACGCAAAGGCGATATTATATCAAAAGTAGCGTCTGATGTGCAGGTAGTTCAATTTACAGTTACCAACACACTACAGGTTGTTTTTAAGGAACCGTTACAGTTACTATTTTTTATTGGGGTGTTAGTTTCCATATCTGCCAAGTTAACTTTATTTTCTTTATTAGTTATTCCTGTTTCAGGCTTTATCATTAGTAAAATTGTAAAGAGATTAAAACAGCAGGCCACACAATCGCATGAATCCTTCGCAAAAATGATTGGTTTTTTAGATGAGTCGTTAAGCGGCATAAAGATTATTAAAGCTTTTAACGCAACAGAACGTGCAAAGGAAAGATTTGACACCGAAAATAAGTTTTACTCATTTTTAAACAGAAAGATGGCCAGAAGGCAACAGCTGGCATCTCCAGTTTCACAAACTTTAGGTGTTTTAGTTGTTGTATTTATTCTTTTATATGGTGGTACGTTAATATTAAGTGGAAAAGGTGATTTGGAAGCTGCAGAATTTGTAGTTTATTTGGCTACTTTTTCTCAGGTATTGCAACCCGTAAAAGCGATCGCCGATTCCTTTAGTGGTATTCACTCAGGTATTGCTGCCGGCGAACGTGTTTTAGATCTTATTGATACCAAACCTGCGCTAGTAAATAAAAGTAATGCAGAAGTATTAGCTAATTTCAGTAATGCACTAACCTTCGAAAATGTTTCATTCTTTTATGGCGATAAACAAGTATTAAATAACATTAATATTAATATAGAAAAAGGGCAAACAGTAGCATTGGTTGGTCCATCGGGTGGAGGAAAGAGTACATTAATGGATTTAATCCCTCGTTTCCATGATCCAAAATCAGGAACGATCAAAATTGATGATCAAGATTACAGGGAGCTTACTGTTGAAAGCATCAGGGCACAAATGGGAACTGTTAATCAGGAATCATTTCTATTTAACGATACTATTTTTAATAACATTGCATTTGCCAAACCAGAGGCCACAATGGAAGAAGTTATTGCCGCAGCAAAAATTGCAAACGCGCACGATTTTATCGAAAACACGGAGAATGGTTATCAATCTTTTGTTGGTGATAGAGGAAATAAATTATCAGGCGGGCAAAAGCAACGGGTTTGTATAGCGAGGGCTGTATTGGCTAATCCGCCTATCATGTTGTTAGACGAGGCCACTTCAGCCTTAGATACAGAATCTGAAAAATTAGTTCAGGATGCTTTAAATAACCTGATGAAAAACCGTACCTCAATTGTAATTGCACACCGTTTAAGTACGATACAACATGCCGATAAAATTGTGGTGATAGATAAAGGTAGCATTGTAGAAACCGGAAGCCATAATGAGTTAATGAATAAAAATGGTTTATATAGGCGTTTAATTGACATGCAGGCCTTTAACGACTAAACATTTAGATGAAGAAAGTACTATTTTTTATGCCTGATAATCCGCTAAAAAAAAATGCGGGCAACAGAACCAGGGCTTTAAGCATGCTAAGTTACTTTAAATCAAGGAATTTTGAAATTGATTTTGTTAGCGAGTATTTTACCGGACGTTGGAACGAAACAGATATTAAAGCTTTTGAGCAATCAGACCTGGCTAATAATACTTATGTAATTAAAAAAAAGCCTTCTAAGAAAAATATACTCTATTATCTCCTTTTTTATAAACTACCAAATTTTTTCTATCAGAATAAAGCCTGGTTTTTTCCGCTTCAATTCCCTGAATTGGTGACCTTAAGGTTTAAGAGGGCGTTCAAAAAAATTTTAAAAAACAACGATTACGATTATATCTTTATTAACTATGCCAGCTGGGCTACATTGGTAGAGCACAATCCTTTAACAGGAAAAGCAATAACAGTAATTGATACACATGATTTTACAACGGCCCAATATCAAATAAAAAATGATATAGGTCAATCTTTTAAAGAAGAAATCAGAAGAATTTCATTATTTGATATTGCTTTAGCCATTTCTGTTGAAGAACAGTATGTTTTTAGTCAGTTTTGTAAAACCAAAGTTGTTTTAGCACCAATGATGCTTGATCAACCAGAAAATTTTCATACCGTTAAAGAAAAATCATTTGACCTGATTTATGTGGCAAGCGATAATATACATAATCAAAAAGCTGCCAGTTGGTTTTTTAGCCATGTATACCCGTTATTACCAACCAGTGTGCAGATATGTATCATTGGACAAATAAACGAGCATCTTTCTATAAAGGCTCCTAATATTGTTTCAGTAAACTTTGCTGAAGATTTATCAACCTATTATCAAAATGCCAAAGTAGCCCTATGCCCTATGCTAACGGGCACAGGAACCAAAATAAAGGTAGTAGAGGCACTATCTTATGGCTTGCCGATAGTTTGCAATACCAGAGGGATTGATGGGCTGATAAACAAAACAGATAATGGTTGTTTGGTTAGTGATGACCCTATTGAATTTGGGCATAATATCATGAAACTACTAACAGACGAAGCGGAATATAAAAAACAGGCAGAAAATGCGTTGAATGCTTTTAACATGAATTACGAAAAGGAACGATGTTATGAACATCTCGACACTGTTTTTCAAATAGTTTAAATCTCATTATATTATGAAAAAGGTTGCCGTTATTATACCTATTTATAAAGAAATAACCTATTTAGAGGATATATCCCTACAACAGTGTTTCAAAGTCCTTGCCAAGTCCCATCCAATTTTTTGTATAAAACCTACAGCTTTAAATTTAAACACCAAGTATCCGTTTAATAAATTCATCAGCTTTAATGATGCATACTTTAAAGATATTGCAGGTTATAACAAATTGATGCTATCAGGAGAATTTTATGAAGCATTTTTAAACTATGAATACATCCTGATCTATCAATTAGATGCTTTTGTTTTTAAAGATGATCTAACCATTTGGTGCGAAAAAAATATAGATTATGTTGGAGCCCCATGGCTCAGACATAAATATCCCGATATGATCAAAGCAGTAAAAAATAGTGTTTTGAGCTATATACATCGAAAATTCGATATTAAGGGAAAAAATACTCATGCTCCGACTGACATCCAGCGGGAGTATAAAGTAGGAAACGGAGGTTTATCATTACGCAGAACACAGAACTTTCATACTTTAACCGAGCGCTTTCAGGAAAAAATAAAAGAATATTCCTTGAATCCGGCAGCCAACTTTAATGAAGATGTTTTTTGGAGCATAGAAGTAAATAGAAAGAAAAAAAACTTGAAGATACCATCCTATAAGGAAGCAGTATACTTTGCGTTTGAAGTACCTGTAGATCGGGCTTTTGAGCTCACTAACCATACACTGCCCTTTGGGTGCCATGCATGGAACAAAAACCTCGATGTCTGGAGGCCGATATTTAAAGACTTTGGATATTCGATTTGATCTATTTACAATCAACAAATCAAACATACGCTACGCTAACATTAACCATTTATGCAAAATCCCAACAGCGAAAACAAACTTAAGGCCATTGCGCTTTACCTGCCACAGTTTCATCCCTTTAAAGAAAATGATGAATGGTGGGGTAAGGGATTTACTGAATGGACAAATGTTACTAAGTCAAAACCAAAATTCAAAGGCCATTATCAGCCACATCTGCCAACAGATCTAGGTTATTACGACCTTAGGTTATTGGATACCATGATTGAACAAGCTTTTCTTGCCAAAACATACGGAGTTTATGGTTTCTGTTTTTATCATTATTGGTTTAATGGCAAACTTTTGATGGAAAAACCGTTAGAGCAAATGTTAACATCCCAAAAACCTGATTTCCCATTTTGTTTATGCTGGGCAAATGAAAACTGGACCAGGCGCTGGGATGGTATGGAGTCCGATGTTTTGATTAAACAGAACTATGATCTGAAAGATGATCTTGACCATATTCAATACCTAATGCCATTTTTTAAAGATGAGAGGTATATTAAAATAGATGGGAAGCCTATATACCTCATGTATAGATCAGAACTTCACCCAAATATCAATGAGGCGGTAAAAATATGGCGGGACGAAGCAAAAAAAGCAGGGTTTGAAGATCTCTATCTAATCAGGGTAGAGAATTTCAAGCATGATTTTGACCCAAAATATCATGATTTTGATGCCAGTATGGAGTTTGCGCCAGATTTTTCTATCCCATTACAGAAATACAGCAAGAAAGAGCCTGTCAGTCATTTCTTAAGAAAATTACTGCATAAAGCTGCTATTAAAGCAAGTGGGTTGTTAGCCAATAAAGTGTTCGACTATGAAGAGATAGTGGATAAGATGACTAAAAAAGCTCCAAAATCCTATAAATATTTCCGATCTGTTTTTCCGAGTTGGGATAACTCTGCCCGACGAGCTAAGGATGCAACAATTTTTGTTAACTCAAGTCCAGAAAAATTTCAAGAATGGGTTACAAAAACAGCCAGGTATACCAATAAACATTTTAGTGGGGAAGAACGCTTACTTTTTGTAAATGCATGGAACGAATGGGCAGAAGGTTGCCATTTGGAGCCCGACCAAAAATATGGACATCGCTATTTACAGGCTTTAAAAAACGGACTTGAATCAAATTAATTCAAAAACCATAAGATGTAAAAAGACCAGTAATCCGATTAGAGATAAATTTAATTTATACTATCCAATATATCTTCTAAAATTGATACTTGTTTTTTTACCTCATAGAGTGAAGCTTGCCGTTTTATTTCATCGATATTAAACCTTTCGGGATGGTCTTTTACTTCCATCATAGCTTCTGCCAAATCCTTTGTTCTCCAAGTATCGATAACTATACCTGTATCTTCTTTTACAAACTCTCTAATCCCTCCAGAATCAAACCCTACAATCGGTTTACCTAATGCAGCAGCCTCTAACATTACCAATGGGAAAGAATCCTCTCTTGAGAGTAACAGAAACGCATCAGCGGAATTAAGATAATTATAATATTCTTCACTCTGTGCGCCAAGGAATTTAACCCGGTCAGGAAACTTATTTTCTACCGCTCTTTTCGCATAATAATATATACCAGTGTCCTCTTCACCCCCAATCCAGATAATCTTGATATTTTCAGGAAGTTGAGGCAGCAATGAAACTAAGAAATCAACTCCTTTTATTAGTGTTGTTTTACCAGAAATTGCCCAAACAAAATCCTCTTCACTAAAACCTGTATCTGCTTTTACCTCAAAGGCAGCCTTAGTATATATTATTTTACTCAGATCGATAAAACCATATAACAGTTTTACATCAGGCCGTCCCATATCACTAATTTTATTGCATACCGCCTCAGAGCAGCCAATTAATGCCGTTGATGTAGTAACAATGGTCTCTAAATCCTTGTAACCGATAAAATCGTACGCAAAGGGAAGTTCGTGTGCATGGGTAATAATTTTAATCCCTAATTTCTTTGCTATTGGATAAACCTCAGGGATTACAATAGTATTTACATACCAGAAATCAACTTTGTATTTCTTAGTGATATAATTTAATTGGTATTCTAACGCGTCAATTTTAGCTTTTTTTAAGACTGATCTCAGCAGTCTTAAAGACCTTTTAGGATTTTCTCTATAAGGCAGAAAATGCTGAATTTCACTTGGCAGCGTATCGATTAATACGCCTTTACCTTTGGTAAACAATAGTGGTAGAAATTTTTCCCGGTTTAAATTCATTAAAGAATACCAAAGTAACATTTCGGAACCAGTTCTACCCAAATTGTGGCTTATAAACAATATTTTCTTCATCTGATCCTGTAATTACAAAAAGTAAATTCTATCTAAATTGGCTGCAAATTAAAGAATAAATAATGTATTAACTTTTATTTAATTGCATTTACAATACGTATTTAGTTTGTTGGTATATTTGGAATTAATCGCTTTTAGCAGACAAAGTATATGCATTAAATATATGACAAAACCATAAAACTTCAAAAGCGGGAAAGTCTAAAATGCTAGAAGCTCTAAAACCGGTAAACAATAATGGGACATCCAAAGATAACTGTTTTTATGGCCGCCTATAATCAGGCAGATTTTATCCAGCAATCCATAAATAGTGTATTAACCCAAAGTTTTTCTGATTTCGAATTGATTATTGTAAATGATGGCTCTATCGATAATACAACTACCATAGTTGAATCTTTTAATGATAATAGGATCAGATTAGTACATAATGATGGTAACAAAGGCTTGATTTATACCAGAAACCGTTTATTAACTCTTGCGCAGGGCGAATATATTGCCATATTAGATGGCGATGATATTGCTTATCAAGATCGGCTTAAACTTCAGTATAACTTTCTTTTGGCTAACCCAGAAGTTGTACTATGCGGGGGCCACGCTGCCATTATAAATGAACATGGTAATAAAACAGGAGACAAGCTGAGGGTACCGGTAAACAATACTGTTGATTTATTTATGTTATTTGGCAATCCTTTCGTAAATTCTACAACCATGTTCAAAACAAGTGTTTTTACTGAGTTGAATGGCTATCAGAATTATACCATATCAGAAGATTTTGATTTATTTATAAGAATGGCCGAAAAGTATAAAGTGGCCAACCTTGATGAAACCCTTGTCGACTACCGTGTCCACAGCAACAATACCTCTACGCTAAATACGAATACAAGGCTAGCAAATGAAAGAAAGATCATTAGCCATATGCAAAAGCGCATCGGTCTACCCTATGATGAAAGACGGTTAAACCTGCATGTCGAATTATTTAATTGGACACCGGTTAAAGAGCATTTAAATGACTATTCATTTTTGTTCAACGAATTTAAATTAGCCAATAACATTTCAAAGAGATATGATCCGAAGATTTTTAACCAATTCTTGTTCAATAAGTGGATGGATATCTTAAAATTCGATCAAATTAATTCACTTAGCCTAAAATGGTATTTTAAAAATGAAATATTTGAAAGCGATTACTTCAGTTTTAAAAAATTTAGAAGAGCTTTTAAAAACAGCATCAAACAGCTTTTAAATTAAACTATTACTGTCCGACAGTCCATTTCATTTTTGTTTTGATGATCAGTGCCGATAGCATATAACTAATTGAATAGGCTATTATAAACCTAAGGATTAACAATGCAGTATTTTCCCAGACATTATAATGCTGAACATCTAATTTCAAGGGCTGAAAAATCAATGGCAATACCCTTTCTATAACAATACTGTGCACTAAATATATTCCAAAAGTGGTTTCTCGGGGTTTAAGACGATCAAGTATTTTAATATTTCCTATTTTTAATAGAACACCAAATCCCACAAATGAATAAATGATATTGGATATCCTGAGTGTATTATAAGCATCTTTACTACCTAGTTTAATCAGATATACAGATTCCCATATTCCTAGTGCGAAGGTCAGAACCAGAAGAAGAACCCATATTGTCCATCGTGTATCTTTCACAAAGGTCATTACGGCAGTATAATATTTGTTCAAGTATACCCCAAGCCACAGGTAAAAAACAAAACCGAATAAGGCAGAAGTATGTGTAGTTTCGAACCAGTTGAAGTACAGATTAACACTATATACAAGTGAAATAATTCCAAAAAATATCCCCAACCAGTATTTATAGAGATATTTTTTGAATATCAATAATAGTGTGATACAGATTAAAAAATTAAGGATAAACCAGTAAGGACTAAAAAATAATATCCTGTAAACAAAGTCAGAAATATAGGCACTGAAATCGCTAAACATTAAATCTCGATCACTTCCTTTAATATGGGCTACCCATCTATCTAACATGGTAATTGCAATGAAGACAAACATCCAAAAAAGCCAGGGTCTTACGGTATTCTTAAACCTGTTCTTTAAATATTGGCCTGCGGAGTATTCTTGAAATTTATGGTTGATTAGAAAACCACCTATCAGGAAAAAAGCTACGGTAGAAAACTTAAAAAACTGTATTACTCCAGCTTCTGTTATGGTAGCGCCCAGTGTATTGTACATTGGCGCCTGAACAATGTGGCTGTGCTCAAACACAATACCCATCATCGAGATACAACGAATGGTGTTAACAAAATCAAAATTTTTTTTCTCAGGTGCTGCTTGTTTCTCTAATTCAATATTCATTAAATTATTTTGGTAGTTGAATTGGTAAATATCTACAAAAAAAAGAGCCTCAATAATATATTGAGGCTCTTTTAACATTTATGTATGTAAAATATTACACGGTCACCTATTGAGGAATAAAACCAATATTTCCCTCAAGTATCCAACCATCTCTTCCCCATCCAAGTTCGCCGAAGCTTGTAGTGTAAAGATGTGGTACCTTATCATTTCTATATCTATAAATAGGAAGGTCATTAGTTTCCTGGGCAGAATTTACATAACCAACTATTCCTTCATATGATCCAATGTGCGCTTCGTTCCAGCTTAAAGTAAATAAGTGTTTTCCATTATTAAGATAAACGCGGTATAATGGAACGGTACCAGGTTTAGCATTGGTAGTATAAACTTTGCCTATAGAACCTTCTACGACCCAATTTCTTACACCGCCTACTTCTCCTGGGTTAGTTAGCAATAATCTATCATCATTTTTGGTATTGAAGCATCTATAAAGCTTAGCTACTGGATAACCATCAACTAAATGTCCTTGGTTATTGGTCAGATATTGAATGATATAATTTTTAACAGCCAAAGCTTTTGACTGATCAGGGATTAAATCATAAATAGGCATTAAACCATCAGGAGCAATGTCTATCAATACCGAATTTTCTAATGTACAGCTATTTTGCCAAGCTGAAATATTAACTGTCGGTATTGGGTTTGGATTAGATGCATTACCGATACTAACGTCGCCTATTAAGTTTTTAGTTGGATCACCTCCGTTAGTTACATAATGTAATTTTTGAGCAAAATTCTCAGAAACATCATTAGCATCATAAGTATATCCTGTATTTAAATTAAAAATCTTTTTTACATGGAGGTCAATACCTGCCGAACTTGCTGTAGTTTTATCAGATTTAGAAGTTTCTGACTGATAGATAACGTCTAATTTTCCGCCAAGCGTAATATCAGCTAACACGTGTGTTCCATATCTGTTTACAATGGCCTCGGGTGTTTGACTTTGGATATAAGATAAAAATTCGGGATCTAAATAAGATTGAAGTACATCATTTAGTGCATTTAACTTGATTCTTTTTTGCTGGATTTTTAAATTATAACTGCTATAAATATATTTAGACGAAAAGATATCGGTGCTATTGTAACTGCCGGTTACAGTAGCTTTAAATAATGACATCCCTAGAAACTCATAACCGAATGTACTGCTAAGATGTGTAGTTAATTTTTTCAAATAAGATGTAGCATCACTTCCTGCATCTAACCTTCCTTCTGTTCTTGTTGAAAAGTCCCATATAACTCTGGTTGATTGATCGGCCTGTAATCTATCTACATCAACAACAGGTCGTGTGGCTGCACTAGCATTTCCAAACTCTCCCAATACATTATAACCATAACCTAACAAATCATTTTTTCCATCTCTACCAAAACCTGCAAGATTATTGTGCTTATTAATTAATCCCTTTTCTTCTGCGAGATCATTTTTTTTACAGTTGCTAAATAAAGCTGTAAGAGTACACAGCAAGCAAATAATTTTTAATTTGTAATTGTTTTTCATCAGTATTTATCTATTATTTTTTTCAAAACTACCGACAAGAAAAATTAATTATGACAAGGCAGGGTTATCAATATGATAATAAATTGTAATAGAATTAAACAGACAAATTGATAAAATACAGCATATAAAATATCCTGATTTATAACTAAGAGAATTTACGTTGTTATTTCCCTAAAATGAAAAGCTTGTTAAACATCCGAATGAAACTTATCAATAAAAAATCTAGCGTTGGTTGCTTTTGATTTTAAGAAAAAATAATAATGATGATAAAAAAAGGGGCCCAACTAATTATTGAGACCCTTTTAACATTAATGTAAAATATTTCAGTATTAAATTCTTTTTTTAAGACTAGTTAATTAGGAAATGCATAAAATGGTTGTCCATTATATCTCCAGCCCGCATAAGAAGTGTTCCTGTTTGTGGTATAAAGATGTCCACCTGTTGAGCTATAAAATTCGTAAACGGGCACTGTACCTGTGGTTGGTGTCTTATATACATAGCAAAGTATTCCGTCATAATTATACCCACCAAACCCTGGATATCTGTTTGTTGTTAATACACGATTATCAATACTAGGATTATAGAATTGATATAAAGGAACCGTCCCAGCATACTGTGTGGTATAAACTTTAAAAGGCTCTGCATTGTGATAATAATTACCCCAATACTGCTCCATATTTGGGCCTAAATTATAAGCATGTCTATTAGTTACTGAATTATAATATTCGTAAAAGGTTGTAGGCAACAACGAAGCCTGGTTCGCTGTGAGATACTGTATGATGTAATTCTTCACCGCTAACGCTTTTGCCTGATCTGGAATAAAATCGTAGATAGGTAATAAGCCATTGCTTGGAATATCTATCAGTACCGAATTTTCTAATGTACAGCTATTTTGCCAAGCTGAGATATTTATTGTTGGAGTTGGGTTCGGATTAGATGAATTCCCAATAACGATATCGCCTATTAAGCTTCTAGTGGGATCTCCACCATTAGTGATATAATGCAGTTTTTGGGCAGAATTCTCTAAAACATAGTTAGTATCATAAGTATATCCTGTATTTAGATTGAAAATCTTTTTCACATGGATATCTACTCCGGCAGAACTTGCTGTGATTCTATCAGACTTTGAAGTTTCTGATTGATAGATAACATCCAATTTTCCTCCCAATATAATATCAGCTAGGATATGCGTACCATACCTGTTCACAATCGCCTCTGGCGTCTGGTTTTGAACAAAAGAAAGGAACTGCGAATCTAAGTAAGACAGAAGTACATCCCTTTGTGCATTCAATTTAACCCTCTTTTGCTGAATTATTAAATTATAGCTACTATAAATGTTTTTTGATGAAAAACTATCGGTATTATTATAAGTTCCAGTTATAGTGGTTCTGAATAATGACATCCCCAAGAAGTCGGCACCAAAAGTATTACTAAAACGTGTAGTTAATTTATTCAAATAGGAAACGGCGTCGCTCCCAGCTTCTAATTTCCCGTCTGTTCTAGTTGAACCATCATATACTATTGTATTGGACTGGTCGGCCTGCAATCTATCCACATCAATAATAGGTAATGTAGCTGCACTCGCATTCGCAAACTCTCCCAGCACATTATATCCATAGCCCAATAAATCGTTCTTTCCATCTCTTCCAGCTGCAAGTGTATTGTGATTATTGGTTAATGATTTTTCCTCTGCAAGTTCACTTTTCTTGCAACTACTAAATGCAGCCGCAATTACGCACAGCATGCAAAGAATTTTTAATTTGTAATTGTTTTTCATCAGTATTTATTTGTTTTTTTTCACAAAACTACCGACAAGAAAAATTAATTATGACAATGTGGGGTTATCAATATTAATAATTAATTATAAAACAATACAGAATTAAACATACAAACCGAAAAGCACTATGCTAGAATATAAAAACTAATGCCTTAACTTCAACCTATTTTCGATCATTCCTGTTGAATCTTTATCAATGAGCGCTAGTGGCATCTTATCTAAATTTAGCCTTGAAATACTTGCACTTTTTTTTGGCTGCAATTGTATTTTACCGTCAATTGCAGCAATAGCTGCTTTTAAACATGCTTCTTCAGTATCTCCTAATGTTGGGTTGTTTGGCATCGTAACATTCAAATCAGGTTCCATACCATTAAAGTAATCAGACCATCCTTTTGCATTTTTAATGAGGAAGCTACTCAGGTAAACACTATACTGATCGATATTAATTCCAAAGAAACCAACCGGTTTTCCATATGTGTTTTCGCCTATTAACTTCAAGTTGAAATAAGGTTTAAGGCAACTGATCAATAATTCGCTGGCTGAAGCCGTCTGACCAGATACTATAATGTACACATCTTGTATTGACTCCAGACTTCCCTTTTTATTGAATTTATATGTATTGCCACTTTCTGTATAATCGACATCAGCCAGTGTTGCTAAGCGTCCATTATACATAACGGTTTTTCCGTTTTCATCCAGATAGGGCTGATGACGCAGAATTGTTGCCTTACCACTTTGAAGTATCTGATTAAATTGCTCTGAATACATTATTTTGCCATTTAATGCACTGGAAACGATTAAATTCGCAACATACTCTGCTGTTTCAACATAGCCGCCGCCATTAGAACGTAAATCTAAAATCAGATATTTTGGTTTATCTGTAGCTATTTCATCAAAAAGCTGATCTAATTTAGATTTAGTATTGCTTAAAGATGGGAATGAACCTAAGGCCATATAAGCAATCACCTTGTCGTCTAAACGAATAAGGCGCTTAGCCAAAACAGCTTCTCCGTTGATTACCCCGGCCCGATTCCCTCCACCAGTAGTTCTTCCTACCTGGAGGGAGGAGTACTTAGGCAAGTTATTGTAAGTTGAAAACTCAAATGGCTTACCCGTTACCTGATTAAGTTTAAATTGGGAAATATCGAAAAGTTCATTTCTAAATGCACTTATTTCAGATTGGACATTGCCGTATTTTTCTCTTGGCTTAAAAGTGTTGTAACCGGGTAACACATCGTTCCATAAATAAACCTGTTTCGCATACAAAAAAATAGAATCAAGCGTAAATTCAGTTCGTGTACCTGTAGTTGGTGAAACAACCTCTTCCTCATTTATGCCAATCGGCTTATCTTTTTTACAGCTAGTGTAAGCCACTATTAAAAATAAAAAGATAATACCTTTTATGCGCTTACAATCATATATACGACCTGTATTATATATTTTCAATCTTTAAAGTTTAAATTTAATTAAAAAACAATCCTTTTGGTTATTATTTGTTTTTTCAACAATTTAAAACCTACACAAATAAACTAATTTTATTTACTACTTTTGACAATTCCTTATTATCATTATTTACATTATTAAATATACAGCAGGTAAATATTAAAAATACATAGCCGTCAACGTTTTCTTAATATGTTAGATATAGGGGTTACCTTAAGAAGGTACAGAGATAAGTATAGTTATACACAGCAATACGCTGCTGATGTAATCGGAATAAGCAGGGTGGCTTACCGAAAGTGGGAAAACAATGAAGTCGATTTTTCACTCTCGCAACTGGGCAAAATTGCTGAACTCTACGAAATTTCCATTCAGGACATCATCATTCAATCAGCCTTTAAGAAGGCCAAGATAATTTCCCAAAAACACCAAGAGCACCAATATTTTGATGTATAGTTTGATATCATCAGCTGATCAGTAAGCTATAACCTGATAGCCTCTATCGAATTATCTTTTGTAAGTATCTTACAAATACATTCCAGATTGAAATCAGGATAAGCCTCCACAAATTTTTTATACTTATTAGGTTTAAACTGCAAATCATGATATTTAACCTCGTAAGCCAGGCCCTTTTTTATTTGTTCTTCTACCACAAAATCTACTTCATTACCATCCGCAGTGCGCCAAAAAAGCAAACTATCTGAATCATGCAACTGCCTTAGCCTGCAGTAAACATAATTCTCAAGCAATTTGCCTTTATCTGCCCTATCGTTTAACTTCGAAAAATTATTTAACAATGCATTGCGCAAACCATTATCATTAAAATAAATCTTTGGCATTTTGGTTAATTCCTTCCTCACATTACCATAGAAGGGAGAAAGCAATTGTACTATAAAAGTTTTCTGCATTAAATAAATATAATTTTCTACGGTAGAACTGGCCAGTTGCAAGGTATTTCCCAATTCATGGTGGTTTACTAAACTTCCAGTCTGATCAGCTAATAACCTGGCCAGTTGAAAAAACTTAAGTTCTTCCTTAATACCTGCTTCTAAGACATCTTTTTTCATATAGCTGTTTATAAGCTCTTTAAGCATTTCTTGCTTTTCCTGTTCCGTATCTGCTAAAACAACAGCAGGATAACCACCGTAAACCAAATATTCATCGAACAGCGCGTTTATACGGTTACGCTGGAGCCCCTGGTAAGTAACTCTTTTTTTCAGTTGTTCCCACTCAGCGATTAAATCATCCTCACCTTTAAAGTGCAAAAATTCATCGAATGCCAAAGGAAAAAATTCAAACACCTTTTTTCTTCCCGCCAAACTATCTTTAAAACTCTTATCAATGTAAAACGCACTGCTACCCGTAGCGATGATTTTCAACTTTGGTGAATACTTATCGTATAAAAGTTTTAAAAAATTACTGGGCTCTTTTGCATACTGAACTTCATCGATAATGACATATAATCGCTTATCTGCAGGAAGATCGGCCGGCAATAAGGTATAATTGAATATATTTTCGGGATGGTGATTTACGGCCTCTAAAATGACAGGATCTTCGAAGGTTAAAAAATACACTAGCTCGTTATCCTTTTGCAATTGCTCTGCCAGCTGCTTAACAAGTGTGGTTTTGCCGATCTGCCTTGGCCCTATAATAATGGTGTGCTGAGGTTTATTAAGGTGATTTTTTAAAGATTTTAATGCGGTTGATCTTTCCATATCGATAATTAACAAATACAAATATCGATATTTTCAAGATAAAAACTCAATATTATCCGATAATTTTAAGATATTAACTCAATATTATCCGATAATTTTAAGACAAGTATTTCGCTTTAACAAAAAAAGTGGCCCTTTTGAGGCCACTTTAAATCATTATTCTTAAAAAGCAATTAAAGCTTTCTTGCTACTTCAACTTGTTCATAAGCTTCTACAATATCGCCAACTTCAATGTTATTAAAGTTCTGGATGTTTAAACCACACTCATAACCTTTATTCACCTCTTTCACATCATCTTTAAAGCGTTTTAAAGATGCCAATTCGCCTGTATACACTACAACACCATCTCTAACGATACGGATTTTGCTGTTACGGGTAATCTTACCATCCAATACCATACAACCTGCAATGGTACCCACTTTAGTGATTTTGAAAGTCTCACGAATCTCAACGTTAGCCACAATTTTCTCTTCAAATTCCGGATCCAACATACCTTCCATTGCCGATTTAATCTCGTTGATGGCATCGTAAATGATAGAATATAGACGGATATCGATTTGCTCAGCTTCTGCAAGTTTACGTGCACCTGTTGATGGACGAACCTGGAAACCAATAATAATCGCATCAGAAGCCGAAGCTAACAATACATCAGACTCTGAAATCTGGCCAACACCCTTACTGATGATATTGATCTGAATTTGCTCGGTCGATAATTTCAATAATGAATCGGCTAATGCTTCAATTGAACCATCCACGTCACCCTTAACGATGATATTAAGTTCTTTAAAGTTGCCAATTGCCAAACGACGACCAATCTCATCCAAAGTAATGTGTTTCTGCGTACGTAAACCTTGCTCACGTTGTAACTGCATACGTTTGTTTGCAATATCACGAGCTTCAGTTTCACTTTCTAAAGCATTAAACCTATCGCCTGCAGTAGGTGCACCTTGCATACCCAAAACCTGTACCGGTTGTGATGGACCTGCTGATTCTACTTTAGCACCACGCTCGTTGGTTAACGCTTTTACACGTCCGCTGTAACTACCCGCCAAGATTGGATCTCCAACTCTTAAAGTACCCGCCTGAACCAGTACTGTAGTTACAATACCACGTCCTTTATCTAGAGCCGACTCGATTACAGTACCTGTAGCTCTCTTATTCGGATTTGCTTTAAGTTCTAATAATTCTGCTTCTAATAATACTTTATCTAAAAGTAAATCAACATTTAAGCCGCTTTTGCTTGAGATTTCCTGCGATTGGTATTTACCACCCCAATCTTCAACCAGGATATTCATTACCGATAACTGCTCACGTACTTTATCTGCATTTGCGCCTGGTTTATCTACTTTAGTGAAAGCAAATACCAATGGTACGCCTGCTGCCTGTGCGTGGTTAATCGCCTCTTTTGTTTGAGGCATCACTGCATCATCCGCAGCAATAACAATAATGGCAATATCTGCTGCCTTAGCACCACGTGCACGCATCGCTGTAAAGGCTTCGTGACCTGGAGTATCTAAGAAGGTTACTTTTTTACCGGTTGGCGTAGTTACCATATAAGCACCAATGTGCTGGGTAATACCACCCGCCTCACCAGCTACCACATTTGCTTTACGGATATAATCCAGCAATGAGGTTTTACCGTGATCGACGTGTCCCATAATCGTAACAACCGGAGCTCTTTCAATTAAATCAGCATCGTTATCTTCTTCCTCAATTACATTTTCTTCGTCTTCATCTGGTTTAACGAATTGAATTTCGTAACCAAACTCGTCAGCAACAATGGTTAAGGTTTCAGCATCTAAACGCTGGTTAATGGAAACGAACATTCCAAGGCTCATACAGGTACCAATAATTTTGGTAACCGGCACATCCATCATGCTCGCTAGCTCATTAGCGGTAACAAATTCTGTTACTTTTAATATTTTCGATTGCGATTCAAGCTCATTTGCGGCTTCTTCTGCATTAAACGCCACATCATCACGTTTCTGACGACGTAATTTAGCACGCTGCGCAAATTTACCTGATTTACCCGCACCACTTAAACGGGCAAGTGTTGCTTTAATCTGATCTTGAATTTCTTTCTCAGTAGGTTCTTCTTTAGGTCCGCTTGGTGTAGCATTTCTATTTTGGAAACCTGGTCTGTTATTATTGTTGTTATTTCTATTTCCCTGGTAAGGAGTTCCGCCTTGTCCGGCTGGTCTGTTACCCTGATATGGCGTACCGCCACCTGGTCTGTTTCCTTGATAAGGTTGACGAGGTTGTCCTGGCGCACCGCCTTGGCCCTGACCCTGACCTGCAGGATTATTCTGTCCTTGCTGCCCTTGACCACCGTGTTGACCTGGCTGTCCTGGTGCTCCCGGCGTTTTTTTACGCTTACGTTTACGTTTGGCGGCTTCACTATCGCTAGATGATGCCACCGGACCATTTCTTCTATCCGGAGTTGTTGGTAAAACAATTTTACCAATAATGTTCGGACCAGTTAATTTAACGGTACGTGCTTTAATTACTTCAGGCTCGTTGTTTACCGGTTTTGCTTCAGCTGGTTTTTCTTCCACTTTAGGTTGTTCAACTGGTTTTACAGGCTCTGCCGTTTTAACCACAGGTGTTTCTGCAACTGGTGCTGGTGCAACAGGAGCTTCTTCTTTTTTAACCTCAACCGGTTTTTCTTCTACCTTAGGTTGCTCTACTGGTTTTACAGGTTCTGGTGCTTTAACCACTGGTGGTTCTACAACAGGCGCTGGTATAGCAGGCGTTTCTTCTTTCTTAGCCGGGCGTGTTTTAGGATTAAGATCATTTAAATCAATCTTTCCTACAATTTTAACGCCTGGTAATCCGGTTTCCTCTGCTTTTTCTTCTGCCTTAGTTTCTTTTACCGGCTCAACTGCTGCCGCAGGTGCTGGTGCTGGCGCTTCTACCTTAGGTGTTTCTACAACCTTTGGTTTTTCTACCGGAGGAGTAAATGATTGAGCATTTTTAATTAAAATCTCTTCATTTTTCTCAAAATCGGTATTTTTCTTCGGCGCTTCTACTGGCTTTTCAGTCTCAGGCTCGTCACGACGTATTTTACCAATCACTATTTGTTTGGCTTCTTCTCTTACGATCTTATCTCCCTGATACTCTTTCAATAAGGCATTATACATGTCTCCCGTAAGTTTAAACATCGGGCTTTTCTCGGCAGAGAATCCCTTTTTGTTTAAAAACTCAACGGCCGTACCCATGCCTATATTAAGTTCTTTAATAGCTTTAATTAAAATGATTGGTTTGTCGTCTGACATTTAGCTCCTGTTATTGTTTTTTATTTAATACAAAAGTAGTGTTTATTTGGCAATTACACCACTTATTCAAATTCTGACTTCAAAATTTGAACCACTTCTTTAATGGTTTCCTCTTCAAGGTCGGTGCGTTTAACTAAATCTTCTACTGTAAGCGCTAATACACTCTTAGCAGTATCGCAACCGATAGCCTTTAATTCATCAATGATCCAGCTATCAATCTCATCTGAGAATTCTTCTAAATCAACATCCTCATCGCTCTCTTCTCCGGCTTCACGGTATACATCAATTTCATAACCGGTTAATTTACCAGCCAGTTTAATATTGTGTCCGCCACGTCCAATTGCCAATGAAACCTGATCTGGTTTTAAGTAAACAGATGCATGTTTGGTTTCATCATCCAATTTAATAGAGGTGATTTTTGCCGGGCTTAAAGCACGGGTAATGTATAATGAAATATTATTAGTGAAGTTAATCACATCAATATTTTCGTTTTTCAACTCGCGAACGATACCGTGGATACGTGATCCTTTCATACCCACACACGCACCAACCGGATCAATACGGTCATCGTAAGATTCAACAGCAACTTTAGCACGCTCTCCCGGCTCACGAACAATTTTCTTAATGGTAATTAAACCATCGAAAATTTCCGGAACTTCCTGTTCGAACAAACGTTGTAAAAATTCTGGTGCTGTTCTTGAAATGATAATCTTAGGGTTAGCGTTAATCATTTCTACTTTAGAGATTACCGCTCTCACAGAATCACCTTTTTTGAAATAATCGGCCGGAATCTGCTCTGTTTTAGGCATTAAAAGTTCGTTACCTTCATCATCTAAAACCAAAGTTTCTTTCTTCCAAACCTGATAAACCTCACCTGTTACAATTTCGCCTACCCTATCTTTATATTTTTTGAAAATTTCGTCTTTCTCTAATTCCAATACTTTAGATACCAAAGTCTGGCGGGCAGCTAAAATTGCCCTACGGCCGAAACTTTCCAAGGTAATCTGCTCAATATAATCATCACCGACTTCTAAAGTACTATCCAACTTGGAAACTTCTGCAAGCTCAATCTCCAGATCATCATCCTCAGAAAATCCATCCTCCATCACTTTTCTCGTTCTCCAGATCTCCAAATCCCCGTTATCAGGATTCACAATAACATCACAGTTTTCGTCTGTTCCGTATTTTTTACGCAACATGCTACGAAAAACTTCTTCCAGCACACTGATCACCGTTGGGCGATCTATATTTTTGAAATCTTTAAACTCTTGAAAAGAGTCGATCAAATTAATTGTTGTAGTACTCATTTTTACTTAAATGAAATTAACACACTTGTTTCTAATATATCATTAAACGGAACATCTGTTTGAATTGCTACCGCCTTTTTCCCTTTTTCTTTAACCGATTCTTCAATCAGCAGATTATTTTCTGTAACCGCCAGCAGTTTCCCTTCTTTTTTTAATCCTTCTTTGAGTTTAATGCTTACCGTACGGCCAACATTTTTATTGTACTGACGGATTAATTTTAAAGGCTCGCCAACTCCCGGCGAAGAAACTTCTAAATTATAAGCCTGTTCTATTGCATTTTCTTCTTCGAGATGAAAACCAACATGCCTGCTTATGGCAACACAATCCTGTATGCTAATACCTTCGTCGCCATCAACATGAATAATTAGTTTATTGTTTGGCAACATTTTCACCTCAACCAAAAACAGTTCTGGCCGATCTGCTATTTTTTCCTCTACGAGGGCTGCAACTCTCTTTTCTACCTGCATATTTTAACCTGATTTCATAGAAAAAGGGGACACTGTCCCCTTCTCTTTTCTTCGATTACGATGCAAATGTAGTAATTTTTTACAAAAAATCAAACACCCGCACTAATTATTATGCTGATTATTACCGTTTAAGTGTTTGTCGCTGTGCTTTTAGGTTCTGCTTACCATTCCCCGTAATCAGATCGCCAGCGGTTGCAAATTTCACCCCAATATAACTTTCAACCAGGTATTCTTTACCCTTAAGAAAAGGCTGATCGGGATTAAATACGACCGAATCGCCTAGTATCTTAATCTTGCCGGGTACTTCCAGTTCATCCTGAATACTATCTAGATCGCCTGGTTTTATTAAAACTGAAATTACATTCAGTGTATCTGCTTTAATCTGATAGGCATTTTTAACCTGCAGGAGGCTCGCCTCATCAATATTTTTAATTATTATTGAAGTACTATCTCCTGAAAACTTAATTACAGGTTTGTTGTTTCTATTCGAACATGAAAGCACGGATATGGAAACCCAAACGATAACCGAACATGTAAAAAAGCGTTTAAACATTTACAAAAATAAACAATTATGAGATTTATTATCGAAATCCTTTTAACAGGACTGGCGTTTTTTGTAGGCGCAAAGCTGGTGCCAGGGGTAAGTATTGATGGCTTCGGAAATGCGATTATCGCCTCAGTGCTTATTGCTCTTGCAAACGCAACGATCGGGTTCATCCTTAGGTTATTAACTTTTCCGATCAATTTCTTAACCTTAGGATTGGTATCATTCATCATCACCGTTTTAATGATTTTACTGGTTGATAACATGATGACCTCTTTTAACACTTCAGGTTTTATCGCAGCTGCATTTTTAGCGATTGTAGTCGCTTTGATTAAGGCGGTATTTAGCGCTGTTGCCGGAGAGAAGGAATAAGTTGAAAGTCTTGCGTTTGGCGCTTGGAGTACATTGCGCTTAACGAAAGTTGGGAGTTTTGAGTGGAGAGTTTGGACGAGTGACTCCAAACTCCCAACCCCAAGCTCAAAACTAACGAATCACTTCTCTCGATATCACCATTTTCTGGATTTCAGAAGTTCCTTCGTAAATCTGGGTAATTTTAGCATCGCGCATTAACCGTTCCACGTGGTATTCTTTAACGAAACCATAACCACCGTGCACCTGTACCGCTTCAATGGTTACATCCATAGCAACTTTCGAAGCAAACAACTTGGCCATAGAACCAGCCTGGGTATAAGGTAATCCCTGATCTTTCAGCCAGGCAGCCTTATAAACCAACAACCTGGCAGCTTCGATCTGAGTGGCCATATCTGCCAGTTTAAAAGCAATTGCCTGATGTTCAGAAATTGGTTTCCCGAACGATTTACGTTCTTTGGCATACTGTGTAGCTAACTCGAAAGCACCTTGTGCAATGCCTAAAGCCTGTGCTGCAATACCAATCCTGCCCCCTTCTAACGTTTTCATGGCAAATTTGAAACCGAATCCATCCTCTCCTATTCTATTTTCTTTTGGCACTTTAACATCATTAAACATCAATGAATGTGTATCAGAACCACGGATGCCCAATTTATTTTCTTTTGGCCCAACGGTAAAACCCTCCATTCCTTTCTCTACAATAAAAGCGTTTATACCTTTATGCCTTAATTCAGGATGGGTTTGTGCAATAACCAGGTAAGTGGATGCGGTACTTCCGTTGGTAATCCAGTTTTTTGTGCCGTTAAGCAAATAATAATCCCCTTTATCTTCGGCTGTTGTACGTTGCGAGGTAGCATCAGATCCAGCTTCAGGCTCTGACAAACAAAACGCACCAATTTTTTCGCCGGCAGCCAGTGGCTTTAAATATTTTTCCTTTTGCGCTTCACTACCATAAGCCTCTAATCCGTAACAAACCAAAGAGTTGTTTACCGAAACTACTACAGATGCAGAAGCATCTATTTTAGAAAGTTCTTCCATTACCAGAACGTAAGAAATGGCATCTAGCCCGCTTCCATTATATTTTTCATTCACCATCATCCCCAGGAAACCAAGTTCTCCAAGTTTTTTTACCTGCTCGGCCGGAAATTTCTGATGTTCATCTCTTTCAATCACGCCAGGCTTTAATTCTTGCTGCGCAAAATCGCGGGCAGCCTGCTGAATCATTAATTGCTCTTCACTTAATTCAAAATGCATAACATTTATGTATAAAAGGTTAGTAAATCAAATGTAGCATTTCCGATCGAAATTACTATGGCTGCATAGTAATTTATTTTCATTTTATTTTTCCTTGCGGCAAAAGCTTTGTTTAGGCTTTGGTTTATTAACTAATAAAATAGCCGTACAATTAGCCCTCCTAAGCACGAAGTAGTGGCAGCTCCAGATCCTTCATCTGGACTATGGCGGATGACGGGACAGGAATCGATCTGTAAGTCATCCCCCTGCTTTCCTAACACAACTATTTAATTATTAGTTTTCTTGGAAAGCAATAGCAATACTTCTGTTTCGATAGTCTTGCCCTTTGCTTAATCCAGATGGAAGAATCTGGATAACGCTGTCGGTCAGGTTTATTTAACCACAGACAGCTGTACTATTAAGCCTCCTAAAGCCTGCAGTAGCGACAAATCAGATTTATTTGCTTATTTTGATCTGCGTTAACGATGGAAGCGGCATCCTTTTTGGCTGTCATCCTGAACGTAGTCGAAGGACAACCAAAAAGATATAGCGGACAGCGTGTTAAAACGCCCACAGAAAAAAGAATTATTTAGTTTCTTTCTTAGTCAAGATTAAGGACAAACTTAAACTCCCTAAAATCAGAATCAGCAAAACTTGCGAAGAATGGATTATGGTTGAATAGGCCAAGCCATCTTTAAAAGATATGTCATATAACACCAACGATTGGGCAACCATCCAATGGAAAACGCCAATACCGCCTTGCACCGGCGCTGCCATGGCAAAACCAGAAAACACGATTGCCGTAAACGCTGCATTAAAATATAAACCGGATGTGGCCTGAATGGATGAAAAAGCAAAATACATGGATAAGGAGTAGAAAACCCAAATTAATAAAGTATACATCAGAAATAATCCCTTTTGCTTTAGTTTGCTGTAAGAACCAAAACCCTGGCGGAGGCTAACAAAGGTGCGCAAAAATTTTTTACTGAATTTTTGCCGGAGAAAATAGATTGCAGTAACAATAAGTAGTGGTATAATCATACCTAAACCAGCTAGCCACAAATAGTTAACCGTGCTAATTTTGTTAATAAGATTGAGGTATATGGTTTGATAAAGAAAATCGGCTACAATATCATACTGAAAAATAAGCATCGCCAAACTGGTTAGAAAAAGTACCAGCACATCAAACAGCCGTTCGGTAATTACAGTTCCTATGGAAGCAAACATGGGTACCTTTTCGGCTTTATGAATAACGGAGCAGCGACCAATCTCTCCGAAGCGCGGTAAAGCAAGATTGGCCAGATAGCCGATCATTACAGCGTGGTAAGCATTCCAGAAACTTACCTCATAATGGATAGACTGATAAAGCATTTGCCAACGCAATGCACGTAATACATGCGCAATCCAAACGGCAAACGCCGAAGTAATTACCCAAAAATAATTTGCGGTTTTAATTTCCTGCCAGATCTTTTCTAAATCCTGACCCCTAAAAGCTAAATATAGCACCCCCACCCCAATTAAAAACAGGATGATGTACTTTAGCGCTGTTTTGAGGTCGAATGTCACAAGGTTATTTTAGCAAATGATTGTTATCGTCAGGAAAAACAAGGATCGGATTGTATTTTTTGGCTTCTTCCATAGGTAATGAACCATACGACATGATGATCAAAATATCACCAAGTTGTGCCAAACGTGCTGTAGCCCCATTTAAACAGATGGTTCCGGTTCCACGTTCGCCTTTAATTACATAAGTTTCGAAACGAGCGCCGTTGTTATTATTTACAATCTGCACCTTTTCATTAGCGATAATGTTAGCTGCATCCATTAAATCTTCATCTATCGTAATACTGCCTACATAATTCAATTCGGCTTGTGTTACCCTAACACGGTGTATTTTCGATTTTAATATTGTGATAACCATTTGGCAAAGTTAGTAATCAGTTTGGAGTTTCACACTAAAGGAAAATGTAATATGGAAAATGGATGATGATTGGTCGTGCACATCATCCATCTTACCTATTCCATCATTTTATAATCATATTATCGATCAATCTCGTTGAGCCTACTTTCGCAGCAACCAGGGCAACAAGGTTATTTTCATCTTTCGATTTTGCAGGTTCAAGCGTGTTGCCATTGGCAATGGTAAAATAGTCGAGCTCTACACCATCTATATCCTTATAGAATGCTTTTGCCCGATCTTCCAGCTCACTTAACGAATATTCGTTAAAATGGTCGATAACAAACTGCAGTGATTTACTTAATACGAGCGACTGTGCGCGTTCATCGTTTGATAAATGAATATTCCGGCTGCTCATGGCTAAGCCATCATCTTCGCGGATAATCGGGCAGGTAATTATAGTGATGGGCAATTTAAAATAAGCCAGCATATTTTTAATCATTAATACCTGCTGGAAATCTTTCTGTCCGAACATAGCCACATCAGGTTCAACAGCATCAAACAGTTTTTTAACAATCTGCGTTACGCCCTGGTAATGGCCTTTCCTAAATTCACCTTCCAACAAAAATTCCGCATTGCCTAAATCAATATGCCAGGCTTCATCGGCACCTGCCGGATACATCTCTTCTACATTAGGCATAAACACAGCATTACAGCCTGCAGCGGCCAGCATTGCCAGGTCATGCTCAATGGGGCGCGGATATTTTTCTAAATCTTTAGGATCGGTAAACTGCGTAGGGTTTACGAAAATGCTGCAGATAATGATATCAGCATTTTGCTGGGCCAGTTTTATCAATGAGATGTGGCCATTGTGCAGAGCGCCCATAGTAGGCACTAATGCTATTTTTTTAGCCGATGCTTTTAATGGCTGCAAAAAAGCCTTAAGCGCTGCTTTGGTTTTAAATATTTCCAATTTGGACAATCTGAATTAAAGCTGTAAAGGTGTAAATTAATCTAAACGAAACCAAACAAATGCTTGCTATATTGATAAATAGTATTATTATGCTTACCTTTGCAGCTCATTATCTTTTATTTAACTTAATATTTTCTTAGAATATGGAGATGGCAAAAACGAAGCTGCTGATTGTTACACACGAGATGTCGCCTTTCCTCGAGCTTACTAAAATTTCTGAAATTACACGCCAATTACCACAGGCTATGCAGGAAAAAGGATTCGAAATCCGCATCTTGATGCCAAAATTCGGTAACATCAACGAAAGAAGAAATCGTTTACACGAAGTAATACGCTTGTCGGGAATGAACATCATTATTGATGACAACGATAATCCTTTAATCATTAAAGTAGCCTCCATCCCAGCTGCACGCATGCAGGTTTATTTCTTAGACAATGAAGAATATTTCCAACGCAAACAGGTATTTAGAGATGCCAGCGGAAAATTCTTTGATGACAACGATGAACGTACAATTTTTTTCTGCAAAGGCGCATTGGAAACGGTTAAAAAATTAGGTTGGGCACCGGATATCGTTCACTGCCACGGCTGGATGAGTGCATTGGTTCCTGCTTACATCAAGACTACTTATAAAAACGATCCTACTTTTAAAAATTCTAAAGTAGTTTATTCTGTTTATGAAGATGGTTTCACAGAAAAGTTAAACGCCAATTTCGCTACCAAAGCTGTAATGGCCAATATGACGGAAGATGACACTAAAGCTTTTTTACCATCTGATTGCGACAGCATGCATATCGGCGCTATAACTCACTCAGACGCAGTGGTTTTAGGAGATGAAAACTTAGGCAAAGATGTGTTAAAATTTGTTAAAGATTCTAATAAGCCAACATTAGCTTTTAACTTAACCGAGAATTTTGAAAACTTCTATACTTTTTATGAAGAAATTTCAAATGATGAATTGGTTTCAGTAGCTTAATCAGGTATTATTATTTAAAATATGAAATTTACAAAACAAGACTTATTAACCCTGTTGATAGGTCTTTTTCTTTTTGCATCGTGTAAAAACCCCGATGGTGTTGGTTTAGATGTTGATCCAAATGCTGCTATTACCGGAACCCTGGTAGTATCTCCTGTGACCACACAATTGGTTGAAGAAACTGCAGCGAACACTTTAGGATTGAACCGCTATCCACTAGGTTACATGACTGATCCTGTTTTTGGCAAAACAGAAGCTGGTATAGCTATGACTGTTTACCCGGTGAGCGCCAGTTACGATTTTGGAACCGCACCTCAACTTGATTCAGCTGTTTTAGTGTTAAAATTCGATGAATCCAGCACGTTAACTAAATTTTATGGCGACACCACTAATTCTAAATACAGTATAGATGTATTTCAACTGGCTAATAAGGTAACCAACTATAAAAGTTCGGATGTTCAAGCCATTAACAGTACTTTATTAGGGAATTTTACAGGCAAACTGGCACCAAACACCAAAGCAAAAGTATATGATATTGTTACCGGCAAAGCTGATACTTTAAAAACCTTACCTGCGCAGATCAGGATTCCTTTAAACAAAGCATTTATACAAAGTGCTATCCTCAACCTGGGTACAGCAGGAACTGCAACTGAAACTAAGTTTATAGAATCATTTAAAGGTTTGTACGCACAGGTAAATAAAACATCTTCTACAGGCGTTGGCGGGATTGCCTTCTTCAACTTTTCGGGAACTGACTCTTATCTGCAGCTGGTTTGGAAAAAAACGAACTCTTCAAATGGCGTAGATACTACAACTGTAAATTTCCCTGTCGGAAAAATGGTTTTGAATGCAGCACAAACTGCAAATATAATTTCTGGTGTAGCAGCCAATATTAAACATGATTACACAGGCACAGAAATACAAAAACAAATTGATGTCCCTATTCCGACAGATCCAACTCAACAATATAATGTAACTTATTTACAGGGTTTAGCAGGTGTAAAAACCAAGCTAACCTTCCCTCAATTGACTAACTTTACCAGCACATACGGGAAAGCCATTATCAATAAGGCAGAGTTAGTTATAGAGATTGGTGAGAGTGCACCGGCATATCCTTTTAATGCCGCTCAACGACTTTCTTTATATCGCTGGGATATTGCACACCAACCTGCAGACATACCTGATTTTACAACATTTTCTGGTAGCGCTTCTGGCGGTGCAGCACTTTTTGGTGGTTACTTCGATTCGTTAAAGAAACGTTATATTTTTATTGTAACCAGTTACGTTCAGAGCTTGATTGATAAAAACATAGAAGATTACGGTACCTTCCTGGCTCCTACATCTTATACCGATTTCCAGATATCATCTACAGCTACATCTGCTGAAAGATCGATTATAGGTGCCAGCAATGCAACTGCAAATAAAATAAAGCTAAATATTTATTATACTAAAATTAATTAATGGTTTTTTAGTGGTATTATAAGAAACTCCTGCCGGCAGAACCGGCAGGAGTTTTTTTATTTAAGATCAAAAAATAAGTGCATAAAAAAAGCTACCTCTCATCAGGCAGCTTTCTTTTTTCAAACCCTTTAATTAAAAGGGAAGGTCTCCATTTTCATCTGACGGACCGATTGTAAATTCATCATCAATTTTAGTTTCAGTGTTTTGATGGGCTGGTGTTGTTGGACTTTGCTCAAAATCGCTTTTTCTACCTAACATGGTAAAGTTTTCAGCCACAATTTCTGTTACATATTTTTTAACCTTTTCTTTATCTTCAAAGGATCTTGTTCTTAATTTGCCCTCTATATAAACCAATTTACCTTTCTGCAGGTATTTGGAAGCTACTTCGGCCAATCCGCGCCACAATACAATATTGTGCCACTCAGTTTGTTCTACTCTCTTACCGTCTTTGTTATATGTTTCCGATGTAGCCAATGGAAAACTGGCTACAGTTACGCCACCGTCTAAATGCCGCACTTCAGGGTCTTTGCCTAAATGGCCTACTAAAATAACTTTGTTAATCCCAGACATAAATATTTTTGGTTAGTTGTTTCGTTTTATAAATGCACAGAATAAGATGGTTAGTTACTCCATTTTATCCTTATAAAAATATTCCTGAACAAAATCATGGATTACTTTTGGCTGCGGTAACTCATCTAATTTACTTAAAGAAACCCAATTAAGTTTCTTTTGTTTATTAAAGTTAAATATATAATTTTTTAATGCAAAAAATTGTATATGGATTATTTGGTGGGTTAAGATGTGCTTTTTTGTACTGATCAGCATAAAATCTGCACTGTTTCCAAAGGTATTTTTCACTATCTCAATGAAAAAATCACCATCTGTATCTTCAGCTGTAAGCGTTTCTATGCTTGGAAAATCGTATAAATGCTGCCAAACGTCGCCAGCCTGCCGTTCTCTTACCAATACCTGTTCTCCATCAAAACAAACAAAATAATTAATATAACGATGCTTTTGTGCCGCCTTTTTTAACTTAACGGGAAGTTCGTTTACCATTTTACGGTTAAAGGCATAACAAGTTTGGTTAAGTGGGCAAATGCCACAATTTGGCGATTTAGGCTTGCATTGCATGGCCCCAAATTCCATTATAGCCTGATTGTAAAGGGCGGGGTCTTCCAGATAAAGCAGCTCATTTGCCAAAGTAAAAAACTCCTTTTTCCCCGCCGGAGAATTGATTGCGGTAGCAACGCCATAATACCTGGAGAGTACACGAAATACATTTCCATCTACCACCGCACGCGCTTCCCCTGATGAAAATGAGGAGATTGCTGCAGCAGTATACTCACCAATTCCTTTCAATTTTATGAGCTCATCATGCAGATTCGGGAAGATTCCATGGTAATCTTTCACCACAATTTGAGCGGTTGCATGCATATTCCTTCCTCTCGAATAATAACCCAGGCCTTGCCAAAGCTTTAAAACTTTGGCTTCCGTTGCACTGGCAAAATCGGTAACTGTTGGGAAATTCTCTAAAAACCGATTAAAGTATGGAAGCCCCTGTTCTACCCTTGTTTGTTGTAATATAACCTCTGATAACCAGATGGTATAAGCATCATTGGTGTGTCTCCATGGCAAATCTCTTTTATTGATCAGGTACCAATTGATGAGTTCATTTTGAAATGTCATTACTGCAAATTACGGTCTATTTATCCAATTAAAAAAAAACTTGCAATAGCCTGATAAGTCCAGTGATAAAAAAATCATCTTTTATTTCCCTATCTCATTAAAAAGCAATACTTTTGCAACCCCAAAACAGTAGTAATATTAAAACATAATATATAATAAATAATAAAATATGACTAAGGCAGATATTATTTCAGAAATATCAACAAAAACCGGAATTGAGAAGGTTGATGTACAGGAAACAGTTGAGGCATTTTTCAAGGTTATCAAAACCAGCATGATTGGCGGTGAAAATGTATACGTTAGAGGCTTCGGGAGCTTTGTTGTTAAAAAGAGAGCGCAAAAAACTGCGAGAAATATCTCAAAAAACACTGCAATAATTATCCCTGAACATTTCGTTCCTAGCTTTAAACCAGCAAAAGTATTTGTTGATAAAGTTAAAAGTAATTCAAAAAAAATTAAAGTAGAAGCCTAAGTCTTATAGTATGAATAGCAACATCAGATCAAAACAAACCATTGTTATTGGAGCGATTGTATTGCTTGTTGCATTCTTATTTACAAGAGACATTAAGGGTTTAGTTAAACCAACTGAAGAAAATGGAAAAATGCCCTCAAGTGGCCAAATGGCCGGAGCAGTTTCTCCATCGTCAGCATCGGTATTAAACCTCGAAACTTCGTCTACTGCTGCAAAGAATGTGATCAATAAGAATTTGGCCACAGATATTACAGCTTTAGAAAACAGCTACAAAGGCGCAAATGGCGCAGAAAAGATCGAACTTGCAAAACAACTGGCTCAGAAATGGGACGATGTTGAACAAATTACTCCATCTGCTCTGTATTTAGAAGTTGTAGCCGAAGGCGAACCATCGGCAAAATCGTGGTTGGCGGCTGGTAATCAATTTATAAAAGCTTTTGAGAGTACACAAGATAGCATAGCGCAGCCTGCTTTATTGCAGAAAGCTAATATATCTTACAAAAATGCATTAGAGAAAGACTCTACAAACATTGAAGCTAAAACAGGCTTAGGTGTAACGATAGTAAATGGCTTGGGCGCACCAATGCAAGGTATTGCAATGTTGCTGGAAGTTGTGGCTAAAGAACCTAAAAATGTAAAGGCGAATATGAATTTGGGGTTATTCTCAATAAAATCAGGTCAGTTTGACAAAGCAATTCCTCGTTTTAACACCGTAATTGCTGAAGCTCCAACCCCTGAAGCCTATTTTTATTTAGGAACAGCTTTAGAAAATTTAGGCAGAAATAAAGAAGCAGTAAATGCTTACCTATCAAGCAAAAAATTAGCGGCTAACCCAACCTTAGCATCATTCATTGATAAGAAGGTAGCTGAACTAAAGAATAAAAATTAATTAACAGATTAATAAAAACATTTAAAACTTAAAACTATGCCAAGCGGTAAAAAAAGAAAGAGACATAAAATGGCTACCCACAAACGTAAAAAACGTTTAAGAAAAAACAGACATAAGAAAAAATAGTTTCTTATTTTGATTAAGCCAATTAAACCTCATAGTAAACACTATGAGGTTTAAACAATTTATATGATTTTTTTATTGTATATGTTTTTGGCTACATCACTGTTTTATTTACTATCCATTTGTTAATAGGCGAAAGCCTTAAATCTGTAGCTGTTGGTAAAAGAATTAATTATCAATTCGACTCCTGCCGGAGTTACCATAGCATTGATTGAAGACAAACAACTTGTTGAGCTTCACAAAGAACAAATCAATATTAACTACGCTGTAGGCGATATTTATTTAGGCCGCATTAAAAAAATTATGCCGGGCCTGAATGCTGCTTTCGTGGATGTTGGTTATGAAAAAGATGCTTTTTTGCATTACTTTGATTTGGGCCCGCAGGTACAATCTTTAATTAAGCTAACGAAGATCAAGCGTAATGGCTCGGTTACAGGCACATTATTAGATAATTTAAAGCTGGAAGCCGATATCAATAAGGCAGGCAAAATTTCTGATGTGCTCAGTAAAAACATGCTCCTACCTGTACAAATTGCCAAAGAACCAATTTCTACAAAAGGACCTCGTTTAAGTTCCGACATTTCGATTGCCGGCAGGTATGTGGTACTGGTGCCCTTCTCCAATACCATATCTGTATCAAAAAAAATTAAAAGTAATACTGAACGTAATCGTTTAAAAAAGATTATCGAAAGTATTAAACCTCAAAATTTTGGGGTCATTATCAGAACCGTTTCTGAAGGCAGAGGGGTTGCCGAAATGCAAAAAGATCTTTTAGATTTAATTGCTAAATGGGAAAATTTCATTAAAAAAATACCTTCTACCGAACCTTCAAAAAGAGTTTGGGGAGAAATGGACAGATCATCAACGTTAATTCGTGATATTCTGAACCCTGATTTTACAAACGTTTACGTAAGTACACCAGAGCTGTACGATGATATCCGTTCTTATGTTCACGATATTTCTCCTGAAATGGAAAAAATCGTTAAACTATACAAACAGAAAGAACCTATCTTCGACCATTTCGGTGTAGAAAAGCAGATTAAAAATGCTTTCGGAAAAACAGTAAACTTACCAGGTGGTGCTTACCTTGTTATTGAGCACACTGAAGCACTGCACGTAATAGACGTGAATAGTGGAAACCGTACTGCCAGTAAAGAAAATCAAGAAGAGAATGCTTTACAGGTAAACAAAGAGGCGGCTAAAGAAATTGCCCGTCAACTGCGCTTGCGCGATATGGGCGGTATTGTGGTAATCGATTTTATCGATATGCATAAACCAACAAACCGTAAAATACTATTCGATTATTTGCGTGAGCTGATGTTATTGGATAGAGCCAAACACACTATTTTGCCTCCAAGCAAATTTGGTTTGGTACAAATTACCAGACAACGTGTTCGTCCGGAAATGAATATTGTTACGGTAGAAAAATGCCCGGCCTGCGATGGGACCGGAGAAATTAAAGCGAGTATCGTTTTAATGGATGATATTGAAAACAACCTTAATTATATTTTAAGAGAGCAGAATGAAAAAGGTATAACACTTTGTGTACATCCTTACATTGAAGCTTATATTACAAAAGGCATTTTCAACCTTCAACGCCGCTGGTTTTTTAAATATGGCCAATGGATTAAAGTTAAGGCACAGTCATCGTATCATTTAACTGAGTTTCACTTTATCTCTGCTAAAGACGAAGAGATTAAATTATAACTTAAAAACATTCAACTGAAAGCCCGGACATAAAAATCCGGGCTTTTTGCTTAGGTGCATTTCAAACCTCGCAGGTTTTAAAAACCTGCGAGGTTTATCAATGAGAAAGGTTAAATTCGTAATCTAAAATTTTAATCAATTGGCAAAATCAAAAACCGCATATTTCTGTCAGAGCTGTGGCTACGAATCGGCAAAATGGCTGGGCAAATGTCCATCCTGTAACCAATGGAATACCTTTGTGGAGGAAATTGTTGAGAAGAGCCCCGCATCAGTCCCAACCTGGAAAAACGATACATCTGGCCGCAAATTAAGTAAACCGAGCAAGGTGGATGAAATCCAATCGTCAACCGAGCGGAGAATATTAACGGGCGACAAAGAACTTGACCGTGTTTTAGGCGGCGGTTTGGTAGAAGGATCTTTAGTATTGATTGGCGGTGAACCAGGTATCGGAAAATCGACCTTAATGTTACAGTTAGCCTTAAATATAAAAGGGAAAAAGTTATTGTATATTTCGGGAGAAGAGAGCGAGCAGCAGATTAAAATGCGGGCAGAGCGAATCCAGGAAAATCCATCTTCAAACTGTTATATTTTAACGGAGACCTCTACACAGAACATTTTTAAACAGATCGAAATTTTAGAACCAGAGATTTTGGTGGTCGATTCTATACAGACGCTACATTCTACCCATATCGATTCAACTCCAGGCAGTGTATCACAGGTAAGGGAATGTACAGCCGAATTATTGCGTTTTGCAAAAGAAACCGGCGTACCAGTTTTCCTTATTGGCCATATCACTAAAGATGGTGCCATTGCAGGGCCGAAAATACTCGAACACATGGTTGACACGGTTTTGCAATTTGAAGGCGACAGACATCATGTTTACCGCATTTTACGGTCAATTAAGAATCGCTTTGGAGCTGCTGCAGAATTGGGTATTTACGAAATGCAGGGCAGTGGCTTAAGAGAGGTCTCCAACCCCTCAGAGATCTTGCTTTCACAGCGCGATGAAGAATTAAGCGGAATTGCCATTGCCGCAACCCTAGAAGGCGCAAGACCAATGTTGATTGAAACACAAGCCTTGGTGAGTTCGGCCGCCTACGGAACCCCTCAACGCTCCGCAACTGGTTTTGATACCAAAAGAATGAATATGCTCTTAGCTGTTTTAGAAAAACGATGTGGCTTCAGGTTAAGCACACAAGATGTTTTCTTAAATATTGCCGGCGGAATCAGGGTAGAAGACCCTGCAATTGATCTGGCTGTGTTAATCGCCATTATATCATCGCATCAGGATATTGCCGTGTCTTCCAAAAATTGCTTCGCTGCCGAGGTAGGTTTATCAGGAGAAATAAGAGCAGTAAACAGAATCGAACAGCGTATTGCTGAAGCAGATAAATTGGGTTTCGAAACCATTTATATCTCTAAATACAATTTAAAAGGTATTGCCATAGAAAAATACAACCTTGAGATTAAAGCTGTAAGTAAAATAGAAGAAGTATTCGGTCTTGTTTTTGGATAAATAAGAAATGGGGAAATAAATCAACAACATTCCTCATAAAGAAGATAATATTCCACATTTCTACAATTCCATTTATATTAACAAAACTATTATAAAAAATATAACTTACTGAATATAAGAATATTAATCACAACAAAAACATTAACCTTTGTTTTGGTTTCTGGTTTGCCTAAAATTCAGATGTATATCATAGAATTTGATCTACACAATTATAGGGATGATTTTCCTCGTTAACGGATGTTAACGAGGTTTTTTTGTTTTCAACATTTAGAAAAATTTAAATAACTTTGATTAGGTCATAACCGGATAATTATAAATTTATGAAAAAGATCATTCTAAGCTTAGGTTTTTGCCTATTGATGGCACTTTCATTTGCTCAAACCACATATACTGGTCAAAAATTTGGAGAAGAAGTTAAACCAGGTAATGTAAAACCAGCTGCAAAGATGGAAGCTGCTATGGGCGATAAAAAAACTGTCGATATGAAAATCGAAGGCAAGGTAGTAGATGTATGTAAGAAAAAAGGGTGTTGGATGACATTAGAAATGCCTAATGGTGATCCAATGAGGGTAACTTTTAAAGATTATGCTTTCTTTATGCCAATGGATATTGTTGGCAAAAAAGTAGTTTTAGACGGCTTAGCGAAAAAACAAACCATCTCTGTAGAAACTTTACGCCATTATGCCGAAGACGCTAAAAAATCTCCTGAAGAAGTAGCTAAAATTACCGATCCTAAAAAGGAACTGGCTTTTGAAGCTAAAGGTGTAGTGATTTTGGATAAGTAAGAATGTCGGAAGACCGAAGTCTGAGGTCGGAAGCTTTGAGCGTCAATCAAAGTCTGATTTTAAATCTAGATCAATATTTACATAAAGAAAGCATCGTCATTTCGAGCGAAGTGCAACGAAGCCGAGAATCCGAAGGCTCCGCGGAGCAAAATCTATCAAGATAGATCCCTCCATTCCATTGCGTTTCAGTCGAGATGACGACACTTTTTCGATTAGTGATATTTATAGATTTCAGCTTATAAAACCCAGTTCCAACCAAATTCATCAGGTGCTAAACCGTAACGGATATCGTTTAGTTTTTTAGCGATACCATTAGAAATGTGTCTTGTTGACGGATCAGTCAATTTATAAATCTGACCATTATAGCCCATTTCGCCTACATGCGTTACTGTAGCAGCAGTTCCTGCGGCAAAAGCTTCGGTTAAGCTTCCGTTTTCGATTCCTTCAATTACTTCTTTAACAGAAACCCTACGTTCTTCAACCTCTACTCCTGCATCTTTAGCCAGTTTAATAATGGTATCACGCGTTACACCATCCAAAACAGTACTACGCACTGATGGCGTAACCAGTTTACCATTAATTACAAAAAGTAAGTTGGCTGTTCCGGCTTCTTCAATAAACTCATGGGTTACTGAATCTGTCCAGATCAATTGATCGTAACCTTCTTTTTTAGCTTGCTCGAAAGGGTATAATGAACGGGCGTAATTTCCGGCAGTTTTGGCAAAGCCAACACCACCTTCGTCTGCACGTGTAAATTCAGTTTCAATTTTAACCTTTAATGCACTGCTATAATATGGGCCGGTTGGCGTGGTTAATAAAGCAAATTTATAAGTATCAGACGCTTTTACCCCTAAATAAGGATCCATTGCAAACATTACCGGACGGATATATAATGCATAATCTTCCTGATTGGGTACCCACTTCTCATCAACATTAATCAACGCAGCCAAACCCTGCATAAAAATTTCTTCAGGAATACCTGGCATAGACATTCTCGCGGCCGATTTATTAAAACGTTCGAAGTTTTTATCAGCACGGAATACACTGATTTTTCCGTCTGGTTGGCGATAAGCCTTTAATCCTTCGAAAATTGCCTGTCCATAGTGAAGCGCAGAAATTGCCGGGCTCATCGGAATCGGGCCATAAGGAAGAATCTGCAAATTTTTCCATTCGCCATCTTCGTAATCGGCAGTAAACATGTGATCGGTAAAAACTTTACCGAACGGTAATTGCGAAAAATCAGTAACAGTTAAACGTGTTTCTTCTGTTTTAGTGATTTTTATATCTAATGTCTCGGTCATACTTTTTTAATTTTGAATGACTGATTTTTGAATGAGTGAATGGATTTGCATCACGCAATTCAATCATTCTGTCATTCTCTAATTCAATCATTAATTATTTCGTGCAAATTAAGAAAAAACAGGCTTTTTTAATAGCTTTTTGCAATATTAATCTTTGTTTTTGAGTGTTTTGAGTACACTAAGCACCCATCCCTTACCCCATTCTTCCATTTGCTCACCCGTCCATAGAAATGGATAAAAGATCCTTTTTTGAAAGCGCGGAGGCAGGTACTTTTGCCAGTTGGTTCCACCTGTTGCCGCAATATCAACAGGATCTTTCTCCAAATAACGTACGGCCGATTTGTAATGCGATAAGGGCCATTCTACATTTACGTACAAATCCAGCTTACGCAATTCTTCTCCAAGGGCAGAAACATCGGCTCCATTGGCTTGTAATTGGTGGTATAAAGCGGAGAAATTGGTTAGAGTACGATCTTTTGCCAGTTGTAGAAACTGAGCTGCATACTTTTTAATAAATTGCTTTAAGGTTAACGTTTGCTTACCCGAAGCCAGTTCGGTTGCACCGAATTTCCAGTAAATATTTTCGAATTGTTCTTCTATTGTTGCAGTGCTTAGTTCTTCACGTTTTGATTTGTCTACCAATCGGATAAAATCCGTAGCACAGATCTCAATCATCCGGTACTGACCTGACTGGAATCCACTGGCAGGCAATAATGACATGCGGAATTTCAGGAACTGTTCTTTCTCCATACCATCAACCATCACTTCAAAAGAAGTGGTTAAGGCGTTGAAATAAGCATTGATCCGTTTTACCCGTGCCGTAAAAAAATCGACAGTTAAATTTTCATGCTCCGCAATCTGTCTGCATTCATGTAGTACAAGCTTAAAATAAAGTTCGGTAATCTGATGGTACATGATAAAAATCTCCTCATCAGGTATTGGCGTTTTAGGGCTCTGCAAGCTCAGCAAAGTATCCAAATGGATGTAATCCCAATAGGTTAAGAAATCGGCATACAGAAGTCCATCGAGGTATGATGCCATATCTTGCCCCATTGCTGTATACTTTTCCTGTAGTTGGTGTAGTTTGTCTTTTATTTCTGGTGTAAAATCCATGGTTTAAAGTTAGCTGCACAAAGGTGATAAAGATTTTGCAACAAATGTCTAAATTTTATACATTTGGAACAATGGCGATGGGGTACCGCCAAAACCGCCCAAACAGGCTGATGACTCCTACGATTTTTATTTAAAATTGAATACAAATGCCTGTTAAAAAACTAACAGAAGGATTTCTTCTGTCTATCAAACACTTTATTAAATTCGACTTCGGATTACTCTTAATGAGCACTTTAAAGTGGCTACTGATCTCTGCAATATTGGGGGGGATTATTGGCTCCGCCTCTGCGCTGTTTTTAGAAACTTTAAATTGGGCAACTAATTATCGTGAGCAACACGTCTGGATTATCGCTTTTTTACCAACTGCTGGTATAATCATTGGTTTGGCTTACCATTATTGGGGTGCAAAGGTTGTTAAAGGGAACAATCTTTTGATTGAGGAATTACAATCGCCCAAGAATGTAATTCCGCTGATTATGGCACCGCTCATTTTTGCCGGCACGATTATAACCCATTTATTTGGCGGATCGGCTGGAAGAGAGGGCACAGCGGTGCAAATTGGAGGGGCCTTTGCCGACCAGTTTACGAAACTGTTTAAACTTAAAGCCAGAGATCGGAAAGTGATCCTCATCTGCGGAATCAGCGCCGGTTTTGCTTCTGTTTTTGGAACACCATTGGCGGGCGCCGTATTCGGATTGGAGGTTTTTGTGATTGGAAGTTTAACTTACAGTTCAATTCTTCCTTCATTTATAACGGCAATTATTGCCAATTACGCCTGCAATGTCTGGGGAGTTAGTCATACCCATTATTCTATAGCCACTGTACCAGAAGTGGATTCGATAAACCTATTGTTATCTTTAGGTGCAGGAATATTGTTTGGTCTTACGGCGCGGAGCTTTTCTGCATTAACCCATGTGCTATCCAGCCTTTTTGCCAAAATTAAATATCCACCATTACGCCCATTTATTGGCGGAATAATTTTAGTGTTCATTATTTACCTGATCGGAAATACACGATACATAGGACTGGGTATTCCGGTTATTTCAGAATCTTTTATAAAACAGGAAGCTTATTACACTTTCGTCATAAAATTATTTTTAACCACACTTACCCTTAGCGCAGGTTTTAAAGGCGGCGAAGTAACTCCACTATTTTTTATCGGGGCTACACTCGGTAGTTTTTTAAGTTTGTTTATTCCCTTGCCTTTTGGCTTATTGGCGGGAATGGGCTTTGTAGCAGTATTTGCAGGGGCAGCGAACACACCATTGGCCTGTATTTTTATGGGCATAGAACTGTTTGGTACAGCATCGGGCATTTATATTGCATTAGCCTGCGTTACCGCTTACCTATTTTCGGGTCATACCGGGATTTACAGATCGCAAACCGTTGGTGCTCCAAAACATTTATTGTTGAAGAGGTACCAGTTTTTGAAGTCGCTTTGACAACCTTCTCAACAAGAGGCCTGTAAGGTTGTCAAAGTTCATCGAATAATATAGCTTCCTGATGTCTGAATAAAAATTTTAGGTATTCTGTTATTCCACCAAATTGGCTTTGAAAACCTTCTAGTGCTCTACAAAGTAAGGTTGTCAAAGTTCATCGAATAATATAGCTTCCTGATGTCTGAATAAAAATTTTAGGTATTCTGTTATTCCACCAAATTGGCTTTGAAAACCTTCTAGTGCTCTACAAAGTAAGGTTGTCAAAGCTCATCGAATAATATAGCCCCATGAATATCAGAATGAAATTTTAAATACTCTGCTTTCCCGCCAAACCAGTCCAATACTTCTTGCTTTTTTAGTTTGATATCAGTTTCCAATAAAATACGCTTATAAGAACTCCATTTCCAATCTCTGAAATCAGATATAAGGTTATGCTTTTGAGGATTTGCATGAATATAATAAATGAGTCTACTTAAATAAAAATCATCATTTATCTCAGCGCGTTTAAATGGTGTCTGAAATAATGTTCCTATTCTTTTATGCTGAATATTAAATGCTAACGCATAGGATTAAAAAATATTCTAAATTGTTTGCTTACAATATCATGTAATGAAAAATCACCATTTGGGTCAATAGAAGCTAAACTTTCTTTAACCTGGATTAGCAGATGAAAATGATTCCCTAATAAACAAAAAGCATAAACATCTAAAACCTTTGAAAGGTATGATCAAATTTCTTGGAGAAAAAATCTATAATTGGCATCAGATTTAAAAAGTGGTTGCCTATCTATAGATCGGTTATAAATGTGATAGAATTTTCCTTCTTCAAATTTAGTATAGTAATGTTCGGTTTTTGCCATAAAAATATTGCATAAACCAATATACTAAAAATCAGCTATAAAAAGCTTTGACAACCTACTGGCAAATAGCCTATAAGGTTGTCAAAGCCTTCGATATACGACTATTAATACAGCACCCTAAATTTTATTGTTTGTTCGATCTTTTTAAGCGATTTAAATAGTTGTTTATCGTACTGTGCATTGATATCGGTAATGGCATAACCAATCTCAGGATTGGTCATTAAAAACTGGCTCACAATATTAATATCGTGTTTGGCGAAAACAGTATTGATTTTTGCCATAATACCCGGAACGTTTTTGTGAATATGGATTAAACGGTGCGATTTCTCAATTTTTGGCAATTGCAAATTTGGAAAATTACTGCTCAAATATGTTGCTCCGGTATTCATAAAATCGGCTACCCTTTTCGGGATAAAATTGATGTTGCGCGGATTGTTTTTCGGGTCATCAAAAACAACAATACCTTGTTTTGTACACAAACCCAGGTCTATTTTATTTTTTGCATTACCTAAATATCCAATAGTTTTCAGCTTAGCAGCGTTTTTTAACTGTTCATTGCTTATTTTTTCGCCATCAGCTAAAAGGATAATTCCCACATCTTTTACGTATTTATCTTCAAAAGAGGTTTTGTGCCTAATTGATAAACCATCATTTTTAAGGATAGAAATGGTTACCGGGTTAACCTCACCAATTACCAGGCAAAGGATTCTATTTTTAGGGTAGGAAATTGCACGCGGCAGATCATTTACGTACAAAAACTCGTCGAAACTTGGTGTTACATGGTCTGCTTTGGAAACAATGCTTTCGCGGGCAATATTCTCCGTAAATGCAAAAAACTTATTGATGATACCGCTTTCGCGTAACTGGAAATCAGAATAACCATCACCTATACCAAATAACTCGCCTTCGAGTTTTAAATGCTGAAGTAATTTTACTTTACCACCCTCTTCACTTAAAGGATTAGCATGATCGTAGTCAATAATTTTGCCATCTCCGGTGGTTACAAAGGTATTGGCATAAATATTTTCCTTTTTGATGTGGTATTGGCTTACTACAGGGGTAATAAATTCCTTAAAGCCGCCAGAGACTATCAATACCTCATCGGCATGTTTCTTAAAAAACTCGGCATTACGCGAAAAGGAAGTAGATACTTTCTTTTTTAAATGTTTAATGAGCTGTTTTAAATGATCTTCATTGGCTTCAAGCAGCTTAACACGTTGTGCTAAACTTTCAGAGAAGGAAAGTTTTCCTTCCATGGCAAAATTGGTATAATCTTCTATTTTTTGGAAAATTGCCTCTTTATCCGGGTGGTTCTTTAGCGAAATTCGGGCAAGTTCATCAAGTGCTTCTACCTGTGTAAAGGTACTATCAAAATCGATGATGTAATAAGCTTTCTGTTTGGGCATTATCTTAAATGTTGGGTAATTTCTTTTATGCTTTCAGCAACCGGCTTAAAAATAATACCTGTTGCCGTTTTTACTTTATGGTTATTGTAATAACTTAAGGTTAAACTGCTCTTTGCAGCATCTTTAGTGATAGAAGGCTGTTTACCAGTAAATATAGATGCAAATTTTAGTGCCCTCCAGGCTATTCCAAGCATCCATGCCTTTGCTTCTTTAGTTGGCGCTTTAACACCAAAACCCTCAGCAATTTCGCTAAACAGTTCTTTATAATGATAATCATCGGCAGAAATGATATACCGCTCTCCTGAGACTTTGATGTCCATTAGCAGGATCATCGCTTTGGCTACGTCTTCAACATCAACAAAACCCGAAGCCCCATCAGTATAAAATGGGAAACCACCTTTTACCAATTTAAAAATAGCTCCACTCCCTTCAAAACCTGCATTTTTACCAATAATGACTGATGGATTGACAATGATAGCGTCTAGTCCTTCGGTAATACCACGCCAAACCTCCATTTCTCCTTCGTATTTGGACAAACCGTAGGCATGTGCTTTTGCATCATACTCCCAAAAGTCTTTTTCAGTAATTTTATGTCCTTTTTTTGCATTACCCAGGGCAGCAACCGAACTTACATGCAATAGCCTGCAATTATTTTCGGCTGAAAGGTTTACAATGTTCGATGTACCTTCTATGTTTACATGAAAAAGGTGCTTTTTATGTTTCGGGTTAAAGGATACGAATGCAGCGCAATGGTAAACTTTGGTAACCCCCGTAAAAGCATCTTCTAAAGTAGAAAGGTCGTTAATATCGGCTTCAAACCATTCAATCAAAGGAATATTTTCGATCAACGCAGGGATTTTAGATTTCTCCCGCCTCAGTGCCCGAACAGTTAAACCATTGTCGGTTAACTGCTTAATTAATTCAGATCCTAAAAATCCAGTTCCTCCGGTTACCAGTATCATTTTATTTTTTTCGAGCTATATATGGAAATACGCATTCAAAAATAGATATTTGAGCCGAGAGTTTTAAATAAATATATGTCATTAACGGATTTCTTTTCCCCAATAAACCCCGATAGTTTTACGCCAAGACAAGGATTTTTTACAAGTCAGTTGGGATTAAAAGTGCAGATTTACACCGAATCGTTTCCCGATTTTGAAGAACATACTTACGATTTGGCCATTTTTGGCGTACTTGATGGAAGAGGTGCCGTTAACAACGAAGGTTGTGCGCTGGCACCCGATTATTTTAGAGAGAAATTTTATAAACTTAATGAAGGCGCTTTTAATAGCAGAATTGTCGATTTAGGTAATATTAAGCATGGTGCAACCATTGCAGATACTTACATCGCCATCAAAATGGTCGTTTCAGAACTGATCAAAAAAGACATTATTCCAGTCATTATTGGTGGCGGGCAAGATCTAACCTATGGTCAATACCTTGGTTATGAAGATTTAGAGCAAAAAGTAGATCTCGTTATTATAGATAATCAATTTGATATTGGTGACGACGACAACGAGGGAATTGCTACCCGATCGGATTGTTATCTGAATAAGATTTTCTTACATCAACCTAATTACCTCTTCAATTTTAGCAATGTGGGTTATCAAACTTATTTTGTGAACCAAGAGAGTTTGAGCGTAATGGATAAATTATATTTTGATGTACACCGTTTGGGCGAGTTTGCCCAGGATATTACCTTAGCGGAACCCATTATCCGAAATGCAAACATGGTTAGCTTTGATATGAGCGCCATCCGCTCTGCCGATGCTACTGCAAATGCGAACACCACGCCAAATGGTTTTGATGGCAAAGAAGCCTGCCGCATTGCCCGCTACGCAGGCATGAATGATAAATTGACCTCAATTGGTTTTTACGAGTTTAATCCGGCCTACGACAATAACGGACAAACAGCTTTCTTACTTGCCCAAATGGTATGGTATTTTGTAGATGGATATTATGCGCGCAAAAAGGATTTTCCGCTTACACCTAAATCGCAGTTTATAATCTATCGAACCAGTTTAAAAGATGGTTCGGGAGAAATGATGTTTGTAAAAAGCAAAAAATCAGACCGCTGGTGGATGCAGGTACCTTATCCGTCTGGACAAACTAAAAATGAACGTTATCACCTTGTACCTTGCAGGTATGATGATTATCAAACTGCAGTAAATGGTGAAATGCCCGATTTATGGTGGAGAACCTACCAAAAATTGAATTAAATCTCTATGTAATTTCAAAGTAGAAGCTATGTAATTTCAAAGTAGAAGCCATGTAATTTCAAAGTTATTGTTGTATATCGATACTTTTTGCTGTATTTTTGTTTAAACAACTAACTATGCAAAAATTAGTTAAAAGACATATAGCCAAATACATCCAGGCTCAGAAAAGCAAATTCCCCATTATTGCTGTTACTGGCCCAAGGCAATCGGGAAAGACCACATTGCTAAAGCATATATTTAGTGATTACAGATATATTTCGCTTGAAAACCCAGATGCCAGAGCCTTTGCAACAGAAGATCCTAATGGTTTCTTAAATGAATATAACCGCAAGGTGATTTTTGATGAGGTACAAAGGGTTCCATTGCTTTTTTCTTATCTTCAAAACATTGTTGATGAGTCTAAAATGATGGGTCAGTTTATTTTATCAGGTTCACAAAATTTTCATTTAATGCAGGGCATCACACAAAGTCTTGCAGGAAGAGTAGCACTATTTAAACTTTTACCTTTCGATTTATCTGAACTTAAAACCAATGATCTACTTGAAGATTCATTTGTTGAAGCTTGCATTAAGGGTTCATATCCTGCTATTTACGATCGCGATATAGAACCTAATGTATATTTTTCTAATTATATACAAACCTATGTAGAAAAAGATGTTACTGAACTTCTAAATATTAAAGATTTAAAGACATTCAGAACTTTTATTGGAATATGTGCTAATCAAGCCGGACAGTTGCTTAACCTAAGCGCATTGGCTAACACCTGTAATATATCACAGCCAACAGCAAAAAATTGGCTTTCAGTTTTAGAAAGCAGCTATATTATATACCTTTTACAGCCATATTATGAAAATTTTAATAAGCGTTTGGTAAAAACACCAAAACTCTACTTTTACGATTCAGGGTTACTGTGCCATTTACTAAAAATTAAAACCGGTAAAGCCTTAATAGGAAATAGGTTGAAAGGAAATATTTTCGAGAATATGGTAATTGCGGAATTCGAGAAGCAAAACTATCATAACTTTTTAAATAACGAATATTACTTTTGGCAAGATAGCAATACCAACGAGGTGGATTTACTCCTGCCAACAGACAACGGCTTTTCCGCATTTGAAATCAAAGCTACGCAAACCATCACTTCTGATTTATTCAAAAACCTGGATAAATTTGAGTTAAATGCCAGCCCAAAAAAAGTGGAAAAAACATTAATTTATGGAGGTTTGGAGAACCAAAAACGTAGTCAGTATAAAATATTAAGCTGGAAATCGATAAAATAAACATTTACGCTATTAATAAACAGTCCATCATAATTTTACACAGCTATTTACGTTTTAGCGATACAGAATTCTATATTTGGACAGGATTTAACCAACCTCATAAAAACATCATGATTTTCAAAATCAAAAAGTAAAATCAACAAATCATGATAACTAATGAAAACAATTTTATACAGATGAAAAAATTATTATTATCAGCAATGGCTTTATTGCCAATTGCAGCATTGGCACAGAAGCCATTTACAGTTAATGGTGACATAAAGGGCCTAAAAACCGGAGATAAGGTCTACCTTATATATCAAACAGAAGGTAAAAGCATTACCGACTCAGCAATTGTAGCAAACGGTGCTTTTGCTTTTAAAGGAACATTAGCCAGCCCTGCTCAGGGAAGTCTTTTCTTAAACAAAAACCCTTATGTTAATCGTCCGGCACAGGGTGAGAAATTAGATGCACTATCGTTATACGTAGAGCCAGGAAATATAAAGCTATCTGCAGCAGATTCATTAAAAAAAGCAACAATTACCGGTTCCGCTGTTAATGCTGATGCAGCTAAATTAAAAGCATTAACTAAACCTGTAGCAGATAAACTTGCTGCAATTAATGCAGAATATGCGGCTTATACACCAGAGCAAAAACAAGATAAGGCCGTTATGGAGGCTTTAGGCGCTCGTTATGAAAAAGAAGCTGCAGGACTGACTCCATTGTTATTGCAGTTTGCTAACAGCAACCCAAAATCATTTATTAGCCTAAATTCAATTAATGAGCTAGCCTCAGATCCAGATCAGGCGGCTGCAGCAGAGAAGACTTTTAATGCACTATCACCTGAGCTTAAGGCAACTTACACGGGCAAAAAAATTGCTCAAATATTCGAGGCAGGAAGAAAAACAGCCGTAGGTGTGATGGCTATGGATTTTACCCAGAATGACCCTGATGGTAAACCCGTTAAATTATCTGATTTTAAAGGAAAATATGTACTGGTAGATTTCTGGGCTTCATGGTGCGGACCATGCCGTCAGGAAAATCCAAATGTGGTAGTAGCTTACAATAAGTTTAAAGATAAAGGCTTTACTGTTTTAGGTGTTTCTTTAGACCGTCCGGGTAAAAAAGATGCCTGGTTAAAAGCAATTGCAGATGACAAATTAACATGGACACATGTTTCTGATTTAAAATTTTGGGAGAACGAAGTAGCTCAAATGTATGGTATCCGCTCAATTCCAGCCAATTTCTTAATTGATCCAACAGGTAAAATTATTGCTAAAGGCTTAAGAGAACAAGCTTTACAAGATAAACTTCAAGAATTATTAGGAAGTAAATCGAAATAAAAAAGCATTCAAAACAAAGAAAGTCCCAACTAAAAATTGGGACTTTCTTTGTTTTACAGGAAAAAACTATTAAGCAGATTTTAAGAAATCCAATAAGTTAATGAAATAATTTTCAAGTCCTTGGTAAGGATGTTCTCCAGGAATCCATGACGCGAATTTCCAGTATTCCCAATCGGCATTTTCGATTACTGGTGGAATTAAAAGAAAATATTGTTCTTCGGTTAAGCCACCGATCACAATGCTTCTGGCCAGTTTAATGGCCCCCTCCAGCAACTCAACATTTTCTGTCCAGATTTCGATTAACTGTGGATCAACATCTTTTAGAAATGCTACATCACTTATTTTGGAAAACGATGGATCGACATTTTCATTTAGTGTAGTAAATCCATTGGTAATCAACAGAAATTCTTTATAATCCACTGGAAGCGTTACCCCCAATCTTGTTTCAGCTTCTTGTATTTCGGCTGGAGTGGCAGGTTGATCGCCAAGCCATTTTGTTTTGGTCTGCTCAGTTGTAAAACTAAACTCTCCTAGTTTAATCGCCATTTCGGAAATCTCCCTGAGTATTTTTTTCAACTTATATTCTCTCAAATCAAGTCAAACCCGATATCTTCCCTGAAATATTTCCCGTCGAAATAAATTCTCCCGGCATCAGCAGTCGCCGATTGTAAAGCAGTAAACAAATCTTTTTGTAAACTGGTAATTGCAATTACCCTTCCTCCATTTGTTTTCACCACATCATTTTCTAACAATGTTCCGGCATGGAAGGCATTCGAATGACGTAAGTTCTCGATTCCTGAAATGGCTTTACCTTTCAGATAATCGCCCGGGTAACCACCTGCCACAATCATTACAGTAGCGGCTGTTTGCTCAGAAATAACCAGATTAACCTGATTTAATTGTTTGTTGGCTGTAGCTAAAAAAAGTTCTACTAAGTCGTTCTCAATTCTAGGGATCACACTCTCTGTTTCAGGATCGCCCATACGTGCATTATATTCGATTACAAATGGCTCCTCACCTACTTTAATCAGTCCGAAAAAGATGAAACCTGTATAATCAATATTATCTTTCTTTAAACCATCAACTGTTGGTTTAATAATGCGTTCTTCTACTTTAGCTAAAAATTCTGGTGTGGCGAAAGGAACCGGCGAAACCGAGCCCATACCACCAGTATTTAAACCAGTATCGCCCTGGCCAATCCTCTTATAATCTTTAGCAGAAGGTAATGTAATATAATTTTCACCATCAGTTAAAATAAATACCGAAAGTTCTATCCCGCTTAAAAATTCTTCAATCACTACCGTTGCCCCAGCTGCACCAAATTTACCGCCAAGCATCAGTTTTAATTCTTCCTGGGCTTCGATGGTCTCGGTACAGATTAATACTCCTTTACCTGCTGCCAAACCATCGGCCTTTAAAACAACTGGCAAAGCATGGTTTTGCAGATAAGCCAATCCATCTTCCAAAGTTTCGGGCGTGAAAGATTTTGAAGCCGCAGTAGGAATACCATGGTGCTCCATAAACTGTTTTGAGAAGTCTTTGCTTCCTTCCAGAATGGCCCCTTCTTTTTTAGGCCCGATAACCGGGATGTGCGCAATGGCCTTGTCGGCAAGGAAAAAATCATGAATACCATTTACCAGAGGTTCTTCAGGGCCAACTACAACAAGTCCGATATTTTCGGTAAGCACTAATTTTTTAATGGCATCAAAATCGTTTACATTGATATTGATGTTTGTACCATAAGCTCCTGTACCACCGTTACCTGGAGCAATAATTAGTTTATCGCAGTGCGAAGACTGGCTCATTTTCCAAGCGAATGCGCTTTCTCTGCCGCCTGAACCTAAAAGTAAGATATTCATATCGGCAAAGATAAATAAAAATGTAAGAGGGAAAATGGAAAAAGATGTATGAGGGAAAAGGTAAGATGGATGATGTACCTATGGATCGCCTTCATTTCCCGTCTTACAGTATCCATCTTCATCTTACCTTACTTCGCGCTTCGCGTCATTTGCTCAAGCATATCCCACATTTCGTTCGGGATTGCCTCTAAGCCATTCATTTGGCCTGCACCCTGTAACCATTCGCCTCCATCAATAGTAATTACTTCTCCATTAATGTAGCCTGAAAAATCGCTTACCAGAAATGCAGCTAAATTGGCAAGTTCCTGGTGATCGCCCACTCTTTTTAGCGGCACCCGGTTTTTAAAGTCAAATTTTTTGGCTAAATCGCCAGGTAATAAACGCTCCCATGCACCTTTAGTTGGAAATGGGCCAGGAGCGATCGCATTGGTACGGATACCATATTTACCCCACTCTACTGCCAAAGATCTTGTTAGTGCTAACACACCACCTTTTGCACAGGCCGATGGCACAACATAAGCAGAGCCTGTAAAAGCGTAAGTGGTAATGATATTCAAAACTGTTGCTGCTTGTTTTTCCTTAATCCAATGTTTGCCAAAGGTAAGTGTACAATTAATAGTTCCTTTTAAAACGATATCGATAATGGATGAAAAGGCATTGGCTGATAACCGTTCTGTTGGCGATATAAAATTACCCGCAGCGTTGTTCAATAATACATCAACCGAGCCAAATCTTTCTAAAGTTTTGGCCAATACATTTTCCACCTGTTCAATGTCCCGCACATCGCAAGCTACAGCCAATACTTTGCCGCCGGTTTTTTCTTCCATTTCATCGGCAGTTTTTTGTAATACATCCTGCTTACGACTGGTGATCACTAAATTAGCGCCTAACTTCAAAAAATAAACGCCCATCGCTTTCCCAAGCCCCGTTCCGCCACCTGTAATTACAATGGTTTTTCCTTTTAAAGCGTCTTCTCTGAGCATGGGTGCATTATAATTGAACATAATATTTGGTTAACTGGTTAATTATTTAGATTGTTTTATTGCTAAATTGCTGGGAATGGTTGATCGGTTAATTGTTGTGATTGGCTAACTGTAGAAGTTCGTAAATTGCTAACTGGAAACCGACAACTGCAAACTGATTACTTTCTCTGCAGGTTAGCTAAAATTGTTTTTAAAATATGGCGCGTTGCAGGTGACCACCATTGTGCCAACATTTTTTCTAGCGTAGCAGATTGATCAGCAGATACCGCAGCAATGAGTTCTTCGCGGATACTCACTTTACTTTGTGACCAGGTATTGCTTTCGAGTTCCATATATTTCTTAATCTTACGCTCTGCAGCCGTTAACAAACTTTCATTTTTCACCAGTTCATCAACCAAACCGACGTTTAAAGCTTCTTCGGGGTTATACAACTTACCGGAAAGCAAACTACGGGTGGCTTCGGCTTTGCCGATCCAAAAGGCATACAACTGAAAAATACTATTGGGTACGATAATACCTACCGGAACCTCATTTAATCCAATAATGTATTGTCCTTCTGCCATTACCCGGTAATCACAAGCTAAGGCCATCACACAACCACCGGCCGGACTATGCCCGCTAATTGCGGCTATCATTGGCTTTTTAAAAGAAACCATATTTGCCGTAAAACCTAAAAACAACTCCCAGAATGACTTTGCTTCTTGTTCGTTATAATTATAA